>CAYQUY010000186.1:0-5469 GCA_964420755.1 uncultured Anaerolineaceae bacterium | reverse complement strand
CCCCGGTTGAGGATCTCCAGCAGCCGCATGGCCGACGGGAAGGTCACGTTCTCCTTCTCCCACTGGCCGTTCCGGTAGGCCATCACCTCGTCCGGCCCGTTGATGGCAATGTCCTCGATCGTCGGGTCTTTGAGCAGGGTGTCGATCGCTCCCATGCCCAGCAGGTCCGCCAGCGCCATCTCCACAAACTGCTCTTCCGCGAGCATCAGGCGCGGCATGCTCTTGGTGAGCGCTTCCTGGTTGTAATGCTGGAACTGCTGCCCGGCGACGCGTGTCGCCGCCTCCGTCACGCTCGGTCCTGCATTGGTCAACTGCTCTGCCGAGAAGTCCTTTGAAAGCTGTTGCCGGATCCGTCCGAGAATCGTCTCGTAAGGGTCGGGGCCCCCGCCATCGCCGAAAACGCCGACCGCTTTCGCAGCGTGACTGTCCTCAAACTCCATGTCCCTGACCCTTCGTCGCTACTTGAACAGGCCCTTCTTGCCTGCCCGCTTCAGCCGCTCGGACCATGCTGCCGCAATCGGGGGATAGAACTGCCCGGCGAGCGAAGCGAAGCCGTGCAACGTCTGTTCGGTCTCTTTCGGATTGCCTCTCTTGTTGGCGAACCGTGCGACGTAAGACTGACCCTCGTTCCCGGCGAGCGTCACATTCCCCGTCGGGTCATTGGGGATGATCCCCATGGCTGAGACATTGGCGAAGCGGGAGGCCTCTTTCAGGGACACGCCCAGTCCGTCCTGCCATTTGTTGATCACCAGGCCGAAGCGGTTGATGTTGATCCCCATCCGGTTGATGATGCTGCGGTGCACGCCTTCCTTCACATCTGCTACGCTGGTCAGGTCCGGTTCGCACAGGGTGACGATGAAGTCTACGCTTCGGAGCGCTCCCTGGTGGACGCCTACGTTGATCGAGCTGCCCAGGTCGACGATCACGAAGTCGAACTGGCGCTTCAACGTGGCCACCAGCCATGTCATGAACTCGATGCCGGCGTCCCCCACGACCGCCTCGTTCAGGGACTGCTCCATGTTGAGAACGCCCGGCAGCACCTTCAAGTTGTCCGTTCCGGGCATCGGATAGAGATAGCCCTTCAGCTTGTTGACTGCATCCGATTCCAGCGAAGGGTGACCCTTGTGCGTGTGATAGGTCGAAGCGACGTTCAACAGCCCGTATGGCGCGTCGACGTTCAGCCGGGTCTTCACATGCCCGCCGTTCATATTGGCGTCGATCAGCACCACATCACGGCCTCCGATCGCCGCCAGCATGGCCCCCAGCTCGCATGCGACGACTGTCTTTCCGACCCCTCCCTTGGGCGACCATGAGGCAAGGGCTTGTTTCTCCCAGGCCGCGCCCCCGGCCGCGGCGGTTGCGGCCCTGATGGCCTCCGGCGCCGCTGCGCCCCAGGCGCCCTTACCCCAGCCTCGGGCGACCTCGGTGTACTTCTTGGGCAGCTCCTCCTCCATGCGAGCATACGTCTGCTGCGATAGGGGCAGGGGATAGGCCGCGTCCAACCCGACGCCGAGCATCTCCTCCATCTCGCTGGACCCGGCCTGGGCCAACCCGACCACTACAAAAGGGGCCGTTCCCTTCTGCCGCAGTTCGACGATCTGCGGTAGGCTGAAGCCTTCGACCTTTGCATCGATGATCACGACCTGCGGAGCCAGCTGTTGCAGCACTTTGGCCGCGTTCGCCAGGTGGAAGATGGGGAGAAACGTTGCCAGCACGACCTTCCTGCCGCTGGCCATGTGCATGACACTCATCATCTGGGTGCTGATTTCCGGCCGGGCGAAGAGCAACGAGGTCAGATGTTCGGATTCCTGTTCTGTCATGGTCTCAGCCCCATTCTGCTGCGGCTCAACGCGAGCCGCAGACTAGGGTGCTCCGCCGGCCGTCAGTTCCTCGCGGTCAGCCACGAACAGGTCCAGCAGGTCCTGCAGCGAGGCGCCCAGCGTCGGACCTTCGCTTGCGCCCTCCACCAGAGGCGACAACACGCCGACCTGCAGGTTTCCCCCATTCAGCGCCATGGTCACGAATTCGAACGCCTCCCGCGGGATGACCACATCGATCCCGGTCATGTCGCCCTGCACCATCGTCGCCTGACCCTGCTGACTCACCCCGGCGAGCGACCTCTCGTAGCGCACGTTGACGACCAGGGCCCCGCGCACCAGCAGCTTCGTCACCGGCTCGCGCAGGACAGGCCCCTCCGGGGTGGGCTCCGGCGTGGGCGTCGCCTCGCCGGCCACAACGGCTTCACCCGATGGAGGTATGACCGAGTAGCCGGCCTCCGTCAGCACCGCGGCCAGCGCCTCGTTCGGCACCCCCCTCAGGGCCGTTCCAGGAAGCGCCGTGATCGTCGACGCCTGTTCTCCTCCCAGCGAGAGGATATCGTTCACGTCGATTACGGCCACCGCCAGGTCGACCCGATCCCCTGGCCTGATCCCTTCCGGGACATTGCTGTTCTGCGTTGGGATGCTGATGACCATCATGTCCGGGTCATCCAGTCCCAGCCGCATCACGCGTCCAGCCGCAGGGTTGGCGGCGCTCACCACGGAGCCGAGGGTAAGCGGCTGGTACCTGAAGATGTCCTGAATCAGGACCGCGCCTGAGGCGCGCATCGCTGCCAGATCATCCGGCTGTGCCACCCCCTCCAGCATCAGACGCGCGCTGCGATTGGTGAACTGCACGGGCACCGTCACGAACGCATCCTCTGCCAGATCGCTGATGCGAGTTCCAGCCGGTATGTCCTGACGCGCGGCGATGATGTAGTCCGTCGGCGGCGCGAACACCAGGTTCAGCACGAACACAGCCGTCGCGCCAACGATGGCGAGCAAGATCCCAACGACGAGTAGCCCCCGGTTCACAGTCATCGCGTCTTCCTCCCCGTAGCAACGAGTCTGTCCTGGATGCTCTGCAGGACGTCGGATACCAAGAGCTCAATGGTCTCCCTTTGTAGCGGGGTCAGCCACCGCAGGTCGGCTTCCCGCAGGATCTGCCACCCTCGAGCGATTCCCTCCACCGCCTCGCCGATTTCCTTGAGCTGACTCAGGTCCCTGGCTCTCGAGGCCGCGATCGCTGCCGAGCAGCCATCCGCCGACTGGATCAACTCGCCCAGCGATACCACCCAGTCCGCCGAGGCTTCAGCGGCATTGAGGTGGTCGCGCACACTAGCGTGAAGTCCCATCTCTCCCGCCCCCGAACAAGACGGTGGCAAGGAACTTCTGCGTCCTGTCGTCTTTCGCCTGAGCGACCAGCGCTTTGGCTTTGCGCTCCCACTGCAGCTGCTGACTGACCAGCCGCGCCACCTTACCCTTGGAGCCAAGCAAAGCCGCCGTCCGAATGGCGTTCTTGTCCTTCCCGCCGCGGGCCGCATACATGCAGGCCAGCCGCAGCGCCTCCCGTCCGGCGCCGATGCCAGCCGCCTTCTCGGCTAGGCCCTTCACGCTGCGGAGCGGCGCGCCCGTCTGCTCCGCGAGGGCTTTCAGCTGTGCATCGCCTGCAGGCGCCGCAGCTCGCTCTTCTGCCGCTTCCTTTCCACGAGTCGTGGGCATTGTGGTTGCCACGGCTGCCTGTGGATTGACCCCGCGCCCGATCAGGCTCTGGGCGCCGTGCACATCCCTTCGGGACGCCCCCCGCATTCGTCTGGCCAGGTCGGCCTGCTCCCGCTCGGGCAAGTCACTGAATGTTGGCTGCAGCTCCACGACCGCCCGGGCGTCCATCCCATCGGCGAACAATCCCCGGAGCGCTGGCGTCGACCCCCCATACGCCCGCAGCAGATTCGAAACGGTGCCCTGGCTGATGCCCGCTGACTTTGCCAGTTCGACCTGAGTGAGTTCGGGCCGTTGTTCCTTGAGCCTTGTCAGGCCTACGGCCCGTTCGTACGGCGTCAATCCGCGCCCCCCTACGTTCTCGGCCAGCGTAAGCACCACGACGTCGTCGCCAGCTTTGGCAATGATGGCCGGGATGCTTTCCAACCCCGCCACCTTGGCAGCCGCCCGGCGGCGGTGCCCGAATACCACATTGTATAGCGGCGAGGCCCCAGGTGCACTCACCCGGACCAGCATGATTGGCTCCAGCACCCCGTTCTCCTGGATGCTTGCCAGTAGCTCGGCGTCTTCCGTGTGCAGCTCTGGGTCGAAGCGCTCCTGCCGAGACTGCAGGGCACTCTCGCCCTTGATCTGCTCCAGCGGCACCATCATGATCGGCCGCTCCAGCCTGGCTCCCCGTCCCATCTCCCTCGCTTCACTACGAGCCTTGCCCAGGTCTCCCAGCTCCACGCCGCCCACCTGCTGCACCTGGCTTCGGTCGATCTTCCTGCCTCTCACCAGTACGCTCATGACGACACCGCCCCTCGCTCAATCCCCGCTCCGACCTCCACTTCGCTCTCATCCGTGTCCACGTCGGTCTCAATCAGGCTGCGCTCCCCGAACACCTTGGCATGCATCGCATCCAGCGCCGGCAGGCACCGCCGAGGCAGCTTCCCCCAGCGCCACTTGCCGCTCGGAATGGCGTGGCTGAAAGGCATGGATGGGAGCAGGTCGATGCCCCGCCGCTTCAGCGTGACCGTGTTCATCAACGCCTCCCGCCACGAGTCGACTCGCTCCTCGTGCCACCTGGCGCTTCCAATCAGGGTGGGGATCAGACCGCCGATGCCGCGCCCTTCGAGCAAGATGGCCTGGAGTGTGTTCAGGGTCGGCCATCCTGTCTGGTGCGACATCGTGATCGGCACGAACACCAGTTCCGCCGCGGCGATGCTGATCTCGCACAGCGTGACCTCCGGTCCCGTGTCGATAAGAACGGTCTCATCCGCTTCGCGTGGCGCCACTTCCAACGCCAGCCTCAAGAGATCGCGCGGAGTATCCGGCCCGAGCCGCGCCAGGGAGGCATCGGAAGGCACCACGCGAATGCGTGGCTCGTACGGTGACGCCTGCACCGCCTGGCAGAACAGCTCCGTCGAGGGGATGCTCTCCTGTTCGCTCGCCAGGATCTCGTAGGTCCCGGGGCCAGTTGCATGCCTCACATGCTCCGATCCCAGGAGAAGGATCGTTGCTCCCCGCTGAGGATCCATGTCCACCACTGTGACCGGTGTCCCCCGCCGCTCCGCCACGAACTTCGCGAACATGGCTGCGATCGTCGTCTTTCCGACGCCGCCCTTCATACTGGCAATGGTTACTACCATCGACGTCCCCCCGTGTCACCGACGGCGCCCAACACCCCTGCTGCATACGCATTGTCGTGATGAGATAGGGGTCCAACAACTAGCTCGGCGAATCACCGAGTCTCGTTCGGACTATAGCACAAGCAGCGTGGTTCATCCGGGACATAGCCGTCCCCTGGAGCCGTATCCCCCGACTATTTCCGGAAATAACCTCCGCCTGAGCCTCTCCTGGTCGCCTGCCCGCAGCTGCACTCTTTCAGCCAACGGCTCTCCGCCCGTGACCTAACCTCGGCCAGCCGGACCCCGCTGTTCTCCGGAAATAG
>CAYQUY010000185.1:1950-5523 GCA_964420755.1 uncultured Anaerolineaceae bacterium | reverse complement strand
CTGAGAAGCCAGGAACCGCTGCCAGATGAGGGTATAGAGCCTGTGCTGCTCCGCGGTGAGGAAGGGCTTCACGCTCTCGGGGTCGCGGGAGGGCGAGGTGGGCCGGATGGCCTCGTGCGCCTCCTGTGCGCCCCGCGCCTTCGTCCGGTAGGTCGGGGGCTCGCCTGGCAGGTAGGCCTCGCCGAACTTCTGCACGATGACCTGGCGAGCTTCCGTTTGAGCCTGGGTGGACACCGTCGTCGAATCCGTACGCATGTAGGTGATCAGGCCGATCGAGCCCCCCTCGCCCAGCTCCACCCCTTCGTACAACTGCTGGGCCACCGACATCGTCCTTCGGGCCATAAACCCGAGCCGGCGGGAGGCATCCTGCTGCAGCGTGCTCGTCGTGAAAGGGGGTGCCGGCCGGCGCGCTCGCACGCCTCGCCGGACGCTGCCCACGCGGTAAGCCGAGCCCTGCATGTCCGACACGACGGACCTCGCCTCCGCCTCGGACCGCAGCTCGACAGGCTGCTCATCCCTCCGCACCAAGCGGGCGCGGAAAGAGGGGGGCTTCTCGGGCTGAAGTAGCTCGGCATCGATGGTCCAATACTCCCGCGCGACGAAGTCGCGGATCTCTCGCTCCCGATCGACCACGAGACGAAGGGCGACGGATTGCACCCGACCGGCCGAAAGCCGACCGCGGACCTTGGCCCAGAGCAGTGGGCTGAGGTTGTAGCCCACTAGCCGGTCGAGGACGCGGCGCGCCTGCTGGGCATCCACCAGGTGCATATCCAGCTCGCGGGGATTGCGGAATGCCTCCTCAACGGCGGACTGGGTGATCTCGTGAAAGACGACTCGCCGGGCGAGGGCTGGGTCGATGGCCGCGGCTTCGAGGAGGTGCCAGGCGATGGCTTCGCCTTCCCGATCGGGATCTGTCGCTAGATAGACCTCTTCCGCTTTCGCCGCCTCGCTCTTCAGATTGGCAACGACGTCTTTCTTCTCCTGCGGGACACGGTATTGTGGGGCAAAGGCGTGATCGACGTCGACCGAGAGCTTCGACTTCAGCAGGTCCCGGACATGGCCGAGCGAGGCCCGCACGGTGTACCGGGGCCCCAGGAATCGCCCGACGGTTCGCGCCTTCGCCGGGGATTCGACGATGACCAGCTTCCCCCGCCGCCTGCCGCCCGACCTGGCGGCCTTCGACTTGCGCGGCCTCGCCTGCGGGGCTTCGAGCCCGTCATGGGCCTCCGTGCGGCCCATCCGGAACAGCACCGTGCCGCACACCGGGCAGGCACCCTTCGTCGCTGGGGTGCCTGCCGAGGTGAATGTCGCTTGCGGGTCCGCCATCTCCCGCTTCTGCTTACACCGGACGCAATAGGCTTCCACTCAGTTTCCTTTCACAGGTATCGGTCTTCTCCATCCTGATCCAGCATCTCCACCAGCCGCCGGATGTCCTCGGCGCTCTCCCGGCCACACACGAGAAGAGCATCCCCGGTGTCGACGACGATCAGGTCCTCGACCCCCAGGGTCGCAATCAGGCGGTTCTGCACCCCAGGGTCCTGGTAGATCAAAGTACCCTTGGTTGCCAGCATCCGCACCCGATCGGCCAGGACGAGATTGCCCTCGGAATCCAGCTGTCGCAGCTCGAGCAGCCTATCCCATCCACCAATGTCCCACCAACCCAAGTTGTCGGCGGGGATGACCGAGACGTTCCTGGCCCTCTCCATGATCCCGTAGTCAACCGTCTGCCTCTCCAGGCCTGGCCAGACCCGCTCCAAGACCTGACGCTCATCGGGTCGGCCAAGGGCAGCCTCGATTTCACTCAAACCGGCGGCCAGGCCGGGTATCAACCGCCGGATCTCTCGCAAGATCGCGTCGACCTGCCAGACGAACATACCCGAGTTCCAGGAGTACTGACCGCTGGCCAGATAGCGGGCGGCCTCTTCCGGTCCGGGCTTCTCCTTGAAAGTCAACACCCGATAGGCCGGCAGCCCATCGAACTCGCCACGGGGCTCACCCGCGTGAATGTAGCCAAAGCCTGTCGCCGGGTACGTCGGTCGGATGCCGAGGGTGACGAGATCGCCCTCGCTCGCCAGTCTGAAGGCCGCACGCAGGACATGGCGGAACGCCTCGACGTCGGCGATGTAGTGGTCTGCCGTCAAGCAGGCCATCACTGCGCCCGGGCAGCGCCGGCGCAAATGGACGGCGGCCAGTCCGACGACCGAGGCTGTGCCCCGCGGGCAGGGCTCGAGCAGATAGTTGCCGTCGGGCAGAGCCGGCGCCTGTGCCTTGAGCGCTTCGGCCTGCCCTTCGACCGCGACCACCACGATCCGCTCGGGAGGTAGAAGCGGCAGGAGCCTATCGACCGCAAGCTGAAACATCGTCCGGTCACCGAAAAGCCGCAGGACCTGCTTCGGCCGCCCTCGTCGCGAGACCGGCCAGAGCCGGGTGCCGCCCCCTCCCGCCATGATCACCGCAAAGGCATTGTCCATCGCCTCTATTCCACCCGGTAATCGGCACGGGGTTCGCGCAGGCGGACGTAGTGCATCCCACCTACCTGCCGTGCCCTCCCTTTGAGTTCAAGCATGGCCAGCGAAGCGCTGACCTCCGCCGCAGACAGGCCGCACTGAGCCCGGATGTCGTCCACATGGACCGGCTCGGAGGTAAGCACCTGCAGCACCTTCGCCTCGGCTTCATCTTCGGGAAGCGCCTGCGACACCGCCTCCTGCCGGATGGCCACATCCAGATTGAGTGCCTCCAGCACTTCCTCAAACGCAACCAGCGGACGGGCGCCGCTTCGGATCAACCGGTTCGTACCCTGGCTGGCGCGATTGTAGATGCTGCCCGGCACGGCAAAGACTTCGCGGCCCTGGTCTGCCGCGAAATCCGCGGTGATCAGCGCCCCGCTTCCCTCCCCCGCCTCGACGATGACCACCACCAATGCCAGCCCAGAGATCAGCCGGTTACGCGGCGGGAAGTTGCCCGCCTCGGGGGCCGTCCCCAATGGATAGTCGCTCAGCAGCGCCCCCGATTCCGCGATCTGTCCTGCCAGACGACGATGCTCTGGTGGATAGATCTTGTCCAGACCCGAACCCAGGACGGCGATCGTCCTGCCGCCGGCTTCCAGGACCCCCTGGTGCGCCGCGGCGTCGATGCCTCTGGCCAGCCCTGAGACAACAGTGACGCCTGCGCCAGCCAACACCGCGGCCAGGTCCCTCGCCACCGCGTTGCCGTAGGCCGTCGGCCGGCGAGTCCCCACGACAGCTGCCGCCCACCGATCCTGGGGGCGTAGCTCCCCCTTGAGGTACAAGACGGGAGGCGGCGCGTCAATCTCCAGCAGCCGCTCCGGATAGGCTTCATCCGCCCACGTGACCAGCCGACAGCCGGACTCCTCGACCTTTGCCAGCTCTCGATCCAGATCGAGATGCGCCCGGGCCTGCAGCATGCGCTCCAGGCTGCGCTGGTCGAGGCCAGAAGCCCTCAACTCGGCCTCTGGCGCGTTCCAGGCTGCCTCGACACTTCCGAAGACGTCGAGCAGGGCCCTCAGACGGACGGCGCCGATGCCGCCGACGAGGTTGAAGCCAAGCCAGTAGC
>CAYQUY010000185.1:278-1850 GCA_964420755.1 uncultured Anaerolineaceae bacterium | reverse complement strand
CGTGCGAGCGCAGGGAGCGAACGGTGCGCGGGGTACGATCCGGGCCCAGGTAGATCTTCCGGCCGGCGGAGAGCATACCCGCGAGATCCGGAGCCGCCTCTACGAGCAGTTCGCCTCGGACACCATGCGGACGCAAGACACGCCCGACAGCCAGGTACTCTCCCGGCTGTCGGGCGTCCGCCCCCGATTCCGGACCTTTCTTGCGGGGGCCCATTGACGTCAGAGGATGTCTAGCGTAGCGCGCACACCCTTGCGGGCAGCTGCCACCCGCAGCAAGGCCCGCATGGCATTCGCAACCCGCCCGCCGCGACCAATCACACGTCCGATGTCTTCCTCCGCCACGGTCAACTCGATGCGGACGCCACCATGCATACGCTGCTCGCTGACCCGGACTTCCATCGGGTCGTCCACCAGGGACTTGGCGATGAATTCGATCAAGTCCTTCATCACACGCCTCTTTCGGGACGGGCAGCAAGCAGGGTCTAGGAGCCGTCGGCCGGCGTATCGCTGGCCCCGCCCTCAGCCTCAGCGGCCTTGGCCTTGCCCTTGGCCTTCTTGGAGGCCTTCTTCGCCCCCAGGTCATCCCGGCGGGTCCGCGCGTCCGCCGATGGGCTGGCAGACTTGGCTTCCTCCAGCAGCGCCTCCAGCGGCTCACCTTGCTTGAGGCGCTCCCATCGAGCCCACGTGCCAACGCTCTTCAGGATCCTGACCACCGACTCGGAAGGCTGGGCGCCGTTCTTCAGCCAGTGGAACAGGCGGGCTTCGTCAACACGGATGCTGGCTGGCAAGGTCCTGGGGTTGTACTGCCCGATCACTTCCAGGAAGCGGCCGTCCCGGGGGCTCTCCTTGTCGGCGACGATCATGCGGTAACTGGGTTGACCCTTGGCGCCAACCCGGCGCAGTCTTATTCGAACCATGGCTGATGCAAGTCTCCTGTTCTTCTTCCGGCCTCCGACCTCAACCAGGTAGGGAGAGAGGGTTGTGCCTGAAGGTGGGCACAGCGGCTCCCTGCCTCGCTTCCGGTCCGGAGCTAGCGCAACCCAGGCGGGAAGCCGCCCAGGCCGCGCTTCTTCGTTTGCTTGAACATCCTGCGCATCTGCTGGTACTGTCGCAGGATCTGGTTGACTTCCTGCACGGTCGTGCCCGAACCGGCCGCCACGCGGCGTTTCCGGCTGGCATTCAGGACATCCGGCCTGCGTCGCTCGAGCGGCGTCATCGAACGCAGGATCGCCTCTGTCCGCATAAGTTGCCGCTCCGCCTGCTGGGTGTCGACGCTCGATGCCCTGCCGACAATTCCCACAGGCAGCATGTCAAGCACTTTCCCCAGAGGCCCCATCCGGCGAAGCTGGGCGAGCTGCTCTGCGTAATCTTCCAGGCTGAACTCTCCCCTGGTGAGCCTCTGGATCTGTCGCTCAGACTCCTCTTGGTCGAAGGCGGCCTCGGCCTGCTCGATCAGGCTGACCACATCGCCCATGCCCAGGATTCTGGAGGCCAGTCGGTCCGGCTCAAAGGGCTCGAGGGCCTCGCGGCTCTCGCCGGTCCCGACGAACTTGATCGGGACACTGGTGACGG
>CAYQUY010000185.1:0-268 GCA_964420755.1 uncultured Anaerolineaceae bacterium | reverse complement strand
GACCCAGCCGATGGTGATGCAGGAGTCGGACTGGGTGACGGCCCGCATCGAGATCGCCGCCCCGCCCCGGGCATCGCCGTCCATCTTGGTCAGGATCAGCCCTGTCAGCCCCAGGCGCCCTTGAAAACCCAGGGCAATGTTCACCGCCTCCTGCCCGGTCATGGCGTCGGCTACCAACAGGACCTCGGCCGGGTGGATCCTTTCTCCCAGAGCAGCCAGCTCGGCCATCATGACGTCGTCGAGCTGGGATCGGCCCGCGGTATCTAGG
>CAYQUY010000184.1:780-5540 GCA_964420755.1 uncultured Anaerolineaceae bacterium | reverse complement strand
CTGTAAGACGGAGAGGCGATGGCACATGGGAGCGCGCCGGGGCCCCGCACTGCGGGGCCCCGGCGCGCTCCCATGTGCCATCGCCTCTCCGTCTTACAGTCTGGAGCCGTTGGGCCAATCGCATAGGCTACTGGGGATCGTTTGGAGTACTCTGGCTTGCCGTGATGGTTTCCGCAGTCTAGAATCCAGTCGATGATTCGACTTCCGCCGTCGATGCGCCGGCTGGTCTCGCGCTCTTGGGGTCCGGCCGCGACGCTGATCATCCTTGCCTATGCTGCCTGGGTGGCCCTCCGGCCTGCTCAGCCGGCTCGAGCTGTGGCGGGCTCGATTCTCCTGGTCGCTTTCTGGACGGCAGCCGCAGCCGCCGCGTTTTGGGCTGCTCGCCGACTCCGGCCGGTGCCGGCACGGTCCGCATGGAATCTGCTCGGGGTCGGGCTTGGCCTGTGGGCGCTCGCCGACGCCATCGGGTCGGGAGCCTTGATCGCCCTCGGCCATACGCTGGCGATCCCTTCGCTGGCCGACTTGCTGCGCCTGGCAGGCTCCTTTGCCGGTGTGGCGGCCTTCGCCTACTTTCCCGCCTCTCCCCCGGAACGTTTCGGCAACATCCGGCGCCTGCTCGACATCGGCATCCTTGTCCTGTCGGTTCTGGCGCTGTCCTGGATGGTCTTCATCCGGCCCCTCGGCCAGGTCCAGGTTGCGCCTCCGGTCCAGATTCTCTGGGCAGCGACCCCTCCCGCTCT
This sequence comes from uncultured Anaerolineaceae bacterium, assembly GCA_964420755.1. GTDB lineage: Bacteria > Chloroflexota > Anaerolineae > Anaerolineales > E44-bin32 > DATEAV01. Next base: position 4,800 of record CAYQUY010000184.1, on the reverse strand, counting down.
TGACCTCGTCCTCGCCCTTCTCCTCTCCAGGCTGACCCTATTGGTCACCCATCGGCGCCAGCGATCGGTCTTTGGGTTGCTGCTGCTGGCGGCGACCGGGATGGCCTTCGCGGAGCTGGTCGCCGGATACCTGCAGCTGCAGGGTGAGCTGCGTCCGGGTTCGCTCGTGGATGCCGGGCGGATGGAGGCGGCTCTCCTGTTCGCGCTGGGAAGCGTGCGCCTCGGGGCCGCTGAAGCGCAGAAGCGCCCCGAACGCCGGCGCAGAGGCGAATGGATGGCAGCCCGATTCGAGCCACTCCTGGCCGTGGCTTTCACCTACGCCGTGGTCGGCTACACCGCCCTCGACTGGTGGTTCACCAAGGCCGTCGATTGGGTCGGGGTGGTCTGCGGTGGCTTGTTGAGCCTGATGCTCGTTGCCCGCCAGGCCGCCATTGCCGGGCAGGCTGAGATGCGCCAGTTCGAGGCGGTCGTCAATGCGACCACCGATCTGGCGTTCATTTGCCAGGCCGATGGCCGATTCCTCTTGATCAACCCGGCCCTGCGGCGAGCCTTCGGCGTCGCCGAGGCCGCCACCCCCGACTTCCGCCTGAGCGACCTGTTGGCGCCCGAGGCGCCGATCGCTCGTCTGCTCTGGGATGGGATGGCCGAGGGCTGGTCGGGTGAGGTCCAGTTCCGGCGGCGCGACGGGGCGTTGTTCCCGGTATCGCTCTCGCTGATCCCCGTGAAAGACGAGCGCCGAGCGCAGCCTCTCATCGTTGGCACGGCCCACAACCTGACAAGCGTCAAAGCCAGGGAGGCGGAGCTGAACGCAGCGCTGGCGGCGGTGGCCTCGGCTCGCAGCCAGTTGCAGGCTCTCAACCTCGAGCTCGAGGATAAGGTCCAGGCTCGCACGCAGGAGTTGGCACAGACCGTGGCCGATCTCGCTCGGCTCAACGAGGACCTCAAGGCGCTCGACCGGTTGAAGTCCGAGTTCGTGGCCCTGGTGTCACACGAGCTGCGGGCCCCTCTCACCAACATCCGGACGGGGATCGAGCTCGTGCTGGAAGGCTATCCAAGGTCCAAGGGCTCGGTGCGGGAGAGCCTTGGGCTCGTTCAGGCCGAAGTCGTCCGGCTAGCGCAATTCGTCGAAACGATCCTTGACCTCTCGGCGCTTGAGGCCGGGCGCTTTCCGATTCACCCCGCACCGCTGGACGTTGGGGAGACGGCTGCGGCCGTCTGCGCCCGTTTCCCGGAGTTCGCCTCGGGCCGCCTGGTGATCGAGGCGCCGGAAGGCCTACCCGAGGTCATGGCCGATGAGCGCGCCCTAACCAGCGTCTTCTTCCACCTCCTGGACAATGCTCGGAAATACGCCCCGGAAGGCGAAATCCGGGTGGAGGCCAGGGCGGAAGGGCGACAGGTGTTCGTGTCTGTGATTGACCAGGGACCGGGAATCCCCCCCGATGAACGGGAGCGGGTCTTTGAGATGTTCCACCGGCTGGATCCCAGCGACAGCCGCGAGGTGTACGGCCATGGTCTGGGCTTGCATCTGGCCCAACAGCTCCTTCAGGCAATGGGCGGAGGAATTCGGGCGGAGGAAGCGGCTGGGGGCGGCGCGCGGCTGACGTTCTGGCTGCCTCAGGCGACATAAGACCCATGGCAGGCGTGGCCTGTGTGCGCGATGCTGGCACCGGGGGGGCGCCGAACGGGCCGGTACCTGAATCGACGGCGGCGAGGAGGAATAGCGGTGAGCAAGCTTCTGGTCATCGATGACGATGATACGCTTCTCCGCTTCCTGGACGAGTACCTGACACGCGAGGGCTTCCTGGTCACGACCGCTGACCGCGGCACGAAGGGCCTACGGGCGCTCTACCAGGATCGACCCGACCTCGTGATCCTCGACGTCATGATGCCGGGGATGGACGGCTGGGAAGTCTGTGCCCGCATCCGAGAACTGGCGGATATCCCCATCATCTTGCTCACCGCCAAGACCGGTGAGGCAGACAAGCTGCGAGGTTTCCGTCTCGGCGTGGACGACTATGTGACCAAGCCCTTCAGCCTGGCGGAGCTGGCCGCCCGCGTTCGCGCCGTCCTCGGCCGCACCGTGACCCAGCGGGAAGAGGAGGGCGCTGTCTTCCGGGTGGGACGCCTGGTCGTCGACATGGGTAAGCGGGAAGCCCGGGTGGACGACAAGCTGCTCAGCCTGACCCCGACGGAGTTCCGCCTCCTGGGCGCGCTGGCCAAGCGCTCCGGGCAAGCGGTTTCCCAGCAGGATCTCATGGCGGAGGTCTGGGGCGGGTATCGGCAGGAGGGGGGCAGCGCGCTGCGCCGCTACATCTGGTTCCTGAGGCAGAAGATCGAGACGGATCCGGATCATCCCTCGCACCTGGTTACCGTCCGGGGTTACGGCTACCGGTTGGACGCCTGAGATCGGCGGACGGGCCAGACGTCTGATTCCTCAGGCTCGCTAAGCGGCCTGCCACAGCCTGGGAGGGCATAGTACTTCGGTCCCGCCTCGTGCCTTTCAGGTGTAGGCAGACTGCAAGGTGCCTTCCTTATTCATCTCCTGTATGATAGGTCAAGCATGGGACTGTCCGAGCCAGCCCGGGTGGTTGCTCGAATGGACCAGACCGGGCTGATGTGAAATGGAGTGACGGCGGCGTGGCAGATATGGCGGAGACGCGTAGCACCTTCCAGGGCAGGGTCCTGATCGCCGATGACGACTCAGACTTCCGCAGCCTACTGGTCCGGCGAGCAATGAAAATGGGCCTGGCGGTCGTGGAGGCGAATGATGGTGCGCGGGCGATGGAGATTCTCGGCCAGGAGTCCTTTGACGTGGTCGTCGTCGACGTGTACATGCCCTACTGCTCAGGCGTGGAGGTGGCTCAGGCGGCCCGCAAGAAGGACTCCACCACCCAGGCGATCGTCCTCACCGGCAGCGCCACGGTGGAAACCGCCGTTGAGGCTCTGCGGGTGGGCGTCTACGACTTCCTGACCAAGCCGCTTGACTCGATGGAGGAGTTCGAGCTTGCACTGACGCGGGCTTTGGAGCACCAACGTCTGCTCAAGGAGAATGCCCAGCTTTACGCCGAGCTGCAGCGCCTGGCGGTGACCGACCCGCTCACCGGTCTTTTCAACCGTCACAAGTTGGGCGAGGCGCTCGACATCGAGGTGGAGCGTTCACGGCGGTACGGCCGGGCTCTCTCGGTCGTCATGATCGATCTGGACAACCTGAAGACGATCAACGATACGCGCGGCCATCCCGTGGGTGACGCCGTGCTGCAGGCGGTGGCGCAGGCGATCCGCGCCGCCGTGCGCAAAGTCGATCTGCCGACTCGTATCGGTGGGGATGAGTTCCTAGTTCTGCTGCCCGAGGCCGACTTGCGGGAGGCAGCCCGAGTGGCCGGGAGGATCTTCAGCCACATGGCCGGGCTGGAGGTGCATGGGATTCACGTCACGGCCAGCGCCGGCGTCGCGCAGTGGAAGCCAACCCATGCCTCAGCCCGGGACTTCCTGCGGACGGCGGATCAGGCCCTCTATCAGGCCAAGCGGGCAGGCGGCCGGCGCATCGCGGTGGTGGGCCTGAGCGAGCCCGGCGAGACAGCCTCAGTCCATGAGTGGCGGCCAGAGGCCGTCCAGGCGGTGTGACCGGATGAAGGATGGTTGCCTGGCGACCGGGGGCGGCCTGAAAGATGCACCCAAGGCCGAGTGGCGCCAGGCACCGGGAGAAGAAGTCGGAGGGCAGGTCGGTATGAGAGTCAACGGCATTGGACTGTCACGTCCAGATGAGGATGCGGCCAAACCGCGCCCACGGTCAAAGCTGTGGGCGTGGCTGGCTGGTCTCCAAACGAAGCTGATCCTCCCTTATGTCGTGCTGACGTTCGCCACCGCCGCCGTCGGCGTCTTTGTTGTCACCCGCCTGGTGACCTCCTCCGTTCGCGAGCGGTTTGTCAACCAGCTCTACGAGGCCAGCCGGGTCGCCGCCGACGGCATTGTGCGACGGGAATCGGCTCACCTGGTTGACCTGCGCCTCATCGCTTATAC
>CAYQUY010000184.1:0-770 GCA_964420755.1 uncultured Anaerolineaceae bacterium | reverse complement strand
ATGCAGGACCAGGACGCGGCGGCCCTCCAGGACCTGATCTGGCCGCTGGTAGTCAACAATAACATCGAACTGGTCTCGGCCCTGAACCTCCAGGGCGTCGAGATCCTCGGCCTGGAGCGCAATCCGCAGACCGGCGACTATGGCGCTTCTCAAGGGCTAGACTACTCGAACCAGCCCATCGTGCAGAGCGTCCTCGGCCAGGTCCAGGACGGCAACGGCGACAAGTTCGCAGGCTTCATCCAGACGACGCTCGGCCCCTACCTATTCACGAGCGCCCCGGTGCGGGATGCCCAGGGGAACCTGGTTGGCGTGCTGATGACCGCCACCCGCCTCCAGTCCCTTCTGGCCGAAATCAAGGCACAGGCGTTGGCGGACGTGGTCGTCCTGAGCCGACAAGGGGAAACGCTGGCCACGACGCTGGTCGAGGAGGATGTGGGCTTCCTCTCGATTGAGCTGGAGCCGGCTGAGATCGAAACCGTCAACCCTTCCACCACCAAGGACATCACGCTCTATGGACGCCCCTATCAGGTTGTGTATGCTCCGTTCAACGTGCGCCAGAGGCCGGTCGGCGTTCTGGCGATTGTTCTGCCCAGCAACTACATCGTCTCCACCGAAGCCACCAGCCGGAACACGTTCAGCGCCGTCTTCACCATTGTGACGGTCGGCGTATTCCTGATTGGCTACGTCCTGGCTCAGAGCATTGCCCGCCCGATCCTGCGTCTCAAGAAGATCTCGCAGGCTGTCGCCGCGGGGGATCTGGATCAACAGAC
>CAYQUY010000183.1:0-5546 GCA_964420755.1 uncultured Anaerolineaceae bacterium | reverse complement strand
GAAGGATACAGCACATGACCCTCGATCACTGTGTACACCTTTGCGAAACAGTACATCCTAGGCCGCGTGCCTTTGTTTGCATCCCTGCCCCGGACCGAGATCAAGAACCTGGCGACGAGGCTCGGCTCGCGCCGGGTGCCAGACGGCACGCTTCTCTTTCGGGAGGGTGAAACCGGCGGGAGCTTCTACGTTCTCCTCGATGGCGAGGTAGAAGTCATCAAGGCCCTGGGTACGGCAGACGAGCGCCTCCTCGCCGTGCGCCATGCCGGCTCCTTCCTCGGCGAGATGAGCCTGTTCAGTCAGGATGGCACACATACCGCTTCCGTGCGGTCCCGGACCCCGCTGCGAATGCTGGAGATGAGCCCGACGGAATTCGAAGGCCTGATTCAGCGCCAGCCCGGTTTCATGTATGAGCTGCTTCGGACGCTGAGCCTGCGCCTTGAGGAATCGGAGAACCTCACCATTCGTGATCTGAGCGAGAAGAACCGTCAGCTGACGCTGGCCTATGAGGAGTTGAAAGCCGCGCAGGACCAGATCATCGAGAAAGAGAAACTGGAGCGCGAACTCGAAGTTGCGCGCGATATCCAAAGCAGCCTTCTCCCTCGTTCCCTACCGCGCCGTCCTGGGTTTGACTTCGCGGCGCGCATCTTGCCGATGAGTGCCGTAGGGGGGGACTTCTACGATTTCATCGAGCTGGACGAGGACATGCTTGGGATTGCGGTTGGGGATGTGATGGACCACGGTGTGCCCGCGGCGCTCCTTATGGCGCTGACCGTCACTGTCCTGAGGGCGGAGGCACAAGGCACACCTTCACCGCGCAAAACCCTTCGCAACGTAAACCGCCAGCTCTTGGAGCGTGACCAGCACGGGTTCTTCGCGACGGTGCTATATGGCATCTTGGACACTGGGAGCCGCAGGTTCAAGTACGTTCGTGCCGGACACAGCTTGCCGATCCTGCTGAATGCCCAGCGAGAGGTGGTCCCGCTTGAGTATGGTCGCGGGCAGCCATTGGGCCTGCACCCTGATCCCCAGATGGATGTGCACGAGGTAATCCTTTCTCCTGGCAGCTTGATGCTGATCTACACGGATGGGGTGGTCGAGGCGATGGATGCCGCCGGGAAGCTGTTCGGCTTGGATCGCCTGGTCCTTGACCTGAGGAAGCTTGGCAAGACCACGTCCGGTGAGACTTGTGACCGAATCCTCCATTCCCTTAACCGCTTCCGCCAGGACGCGGTCCAGACCGATGACATCACGCTGCTGGCTGTGCAGGTTGACTGATTTGGCATGAGACCAACCGATCCGTCGGATCTCGTCACGTTCCTTCGAGGTCTCGCGGTCTTCGAAGGTATTGGGGATTTGCGGCTGTCGGCCATTGCCCAGGCCTGCCACGTTCAACGTCTACCGAAGGGAAAGGCCCTATTCAATCAGGAGGACCCCGCCGATACCGCGTTCATTGTTCGCACAGGCTGTGTGTCGCTGGTACTCAGCACGCCCGACGGACGGGACTTGGTGATCAATGACATGCTCCCAGGAGACATGTTTGGCGAACTGAGCCTGGTGACCGGACAGCCTCGATCGACCGGTGCGGTGGCGCGTGAACCAAGCGAAGTCGTTTCCATTCCCCGTGAGGAATTCATGGCGGAGCTCGAAGCCGAGCCAAAGCTGATGCGCCGGGTGCTCGAGACCACCTCCCGACGCCTGCGGCGAAGCAGCGAGCGGGAAAGCGCGCTAGCGTTCCTGGATGCGCCTGCGCGGATCGCGCGTGTTCTGCTGCGACGGTCCGAACAGCAGCGAGACAACCCTGACGTCGTCACCGTCTCACAGGAGGAGATTGCACAGCATGTCGGCGTCACGCGGCAGACCGTGGCCCGAGTCCTGGGTAAGTGGCGACGGAGGGGTTGGATCATTACCGGCCGGGGAAAGATCATGCTTGTCAATCGTGGTGCACTCCGGCGGCAGGGGGAGGAAGTCCCTCATTGACCCAAGTTCGGGGATACACGCCGCTTGTGTCGCGCAGGTGACAGACACGCCGGCCAATTCCTGGTAGGCTAGCGTCAGAAACGCGGGAACACCCAGGGCATGCCAGTGCAGCTAGTGAGCGATCAAGCGGGAGACCGCGTGGGAAGGGACGCAGAGTGGGAATCCGATCCGATGATGGCAAGACGCCAGCAGAGAATGAAGGAGGAACACGAAATGGACGCGAAGGAACTCCAGGCCTGGAAGCGAGTGGCCAAGAAGCTGTCTGCACTTCGCCAGACGCTGCGTAAGGACGAGCAGCGGATCCTCGACAGGATGATCGTTGGTGAAGCAAGCGAAGTCGAATTGCATGCGATGAGGCCGAGAACCCAGCCGAGGGCGACACCCCGGGCTCAGCCGAGGGCGACACCCCGGGCTCAGCCCGAAGCAAGCGAAGTCGAGCTGCATGCAATGAAGCCGAGGACCCAGCCGAGGGCCACACCCCGGGCTCAGCCGAGGGCCACGCCCAGGACTACGCCGAGGCTCGCACCCCGGTGGGACCTGCGGTTGACGCTGGATGCGAGCGGAGAGTACTCGATCGCGGAAGAGGAAACGCCCTAGGCTGAGCATGAGCTTCCGCTATTGACGTGTACCCGGAGGTGCAGCGCTTCCGGGTATCCGTCGTTTGAGGTGGGCCCTCTGGGGCGAGCGGAGTGACTGGCTCGCCCGTCACGGTGATCGGGAGAAAAGGGATCCATGAAAAGGGACGAGTCCGAGGAGCTCGGGCTGGCCAGGCAGTTGCGGCGGTTGCTGCAGGCCATCGAGGCCAGCGGGCGCGCCATCCTGCCGAGCTCCAACGCCGAGTTGCTCCAGTCCATCGTCGATGCCGCGGCGCGCATTTTCGGTGCCGCCGCGGCATCCATCTCTCTGATCGATGAAGAGCAGCAGGCGCTGGTGTTCAAGGTGGCGTACGGCGTTGGGCATGACGATGTTGTAGGGATGCGTATCCCAGTCGACAAAGGGATCGCAGGCTACGTGGCGATGACCGGTCAGCCCATCGCCATTTCCGATGTGCAACAGGATCCCCGGTTTCTCCAGGAGTTCGCCAAGGGTACGGGCTACGTCCCCCGCTCGATTCTCGCAACGCCGCTTCTCTCCGGTGGCCGAGTCATTGGTGTCATGGAGGTGCTCGACAAGATCAACGCGCCATCGTTCGGCATGCAGGATATGGAGCTGCTTGGTGTGTTCGCTGACCAAGCGGCCATCGCCATCCATCAGTCACAGCAGATCGAGGGACTGGGCCAGGCCCTGGTCCGCGGCATCGGCTTGTTGTTGGCTGAAGATGCGGGTTCGGGCCGCACGGCGCTTGCCCAGGCCCTCCAAGCGACACCGGGCGGGGAAGAGGCACCTTACCGGGATCTCATGGAGATCGCGGGCATCTTGTATGCTCTCAGCTCCGCAGGTGAAGCCGAACGGAAAGCCTGTCTGCAGATCCTGTCTGCCTTCGCTGACTACCTGCACTCGAAGCCCGCCCTGCATTGACCCCGCGTCAAATCACGATGAAGACCTCAGGCCAATCCGATCCCCGGGGTTCCGCCATTGACAAGGACGCGCGGTCAAGGCCGGCGTGGTCCTCGCAATTCGCAGCGGATGCCCTGCGCGAGGTGGCGGCTGCGGGCCCCATCGGGGAAATCTCGCCTCAATGGGCGTGGAGCGGGAGCACCGGCGAGGGGGTGCGGGTTGCCGTTGTCGACAGCGGCATCGAGCACGATCACCCGGCCGTGGGGGGGAGAGTGCGCGGTGGAATCGTTGTCGAAATCGATCGGCGGACCAGGTCGCAACTGCGAATCGTCGAAGACCGAAAGCCGGTCGACATCTTCGGCCACGGCACCGCCTGCGCGGGCATCATTCATTCCCTCGCCCCCGAGGCGGAGCTCTTCAGCATCCGCGTCATTGGTCGCGATCTGTCGGGCAAGGCTCTCCAGTTCGCCGGCGGTCTGCGCTGGGCCATAGAACAGGGGATGCACGTTGTGAACCTGAGCCTCAGCACCTCCCTCCAGGAGTACTACGCCCTGTTCCACGAACTAGCGGATAGCGCCTATTTCGGAAATGTGTTGCTGGTCTCGGCCGCGAACAATCTTCCTGCGCCGAGCTACCCATCGCTCTACTCTTCGGTGATCTCCGTGGCTGCGCATGAAGGCCATGACCCCTTCACCTTCTACTACAACCCGGCCCCACCCGTCGAATTCGGAGCGCCAGGCATTGACGTGAGAGTCGCCTGGCTCAATAAGGGGTACAGCGTGAGCACGGGGAACAGTCTCGCCGCTCCGCACATAGCCGGCATCGTCGCCTTGATACGCTCGAAACACCCGGAACTCACACCGTTCCAGATCAAGACCGTCCTCTTCGCCTGCGCTGCCAATGCGGTCCGGGGTTCCCCCGTCGGCTAGTGCACGACGAGGCCTGACTTCGTTGGACCGAGCGGCGGCCCGTCCAGTCATGCGTCCGAGTGGGTTACCCGCGGATCACGGCCAAGCACGTGTAGCGCGTTCGCCGTGCCGACTGTCGCTGAGAGGTCACCGTCGGGGCGGGTGACCGCAGCTTGCCCGGTCTGCCGGATTGTGCGATAAAGGGTGCCGCGGCATAGCCTGCCGGTCACTGTGCAGCAAACGTATCGGGAGCGGCGCCGCCAAGGTCGCGGGACTTGCCCCGCGAAGATTGCGGGACTCGCCCCGACTGGCCTGATCCAGCATGGGCCAGGGATCGTCCTCGTGAGGGCCGGCGATTGGGCGCAGAGAAGGGATGGCATCCGAATGATCACGGTCCGGCCCGAGCAGCCTCAAGACGTCGACGCCATCAGGTGCGTTAACGAACAGGCTTTTGAGACCCCGGCCGAAGCCCACCTCGTGGATCGCCTCCGGGCTCGGCGGAAGCTTATCGCCTCGCTTGTGGCGGAAGCGGGTGATCAGGTGGTCGGTCATATCGCCTTCAGCCCGGTGGCCATCGCTTCGCGCCCCGAGCTTCGCGGCGTGGGTCTTGGGCCCATGGCGGTAGTGCCCGCCGTGCAGAGGCGAGGCATTGGCAGCGCACTCGTTCGCGCAGGCCTCGACCGTTGCCGGGACACGGGCTACGACTACGCGGTGGTAGTCGGCCATCCTGGAGGCGCGGCGCAGGCAAGTGAGGTTGCGGGATCTGGCGCAGCTCCGGCGGTTGGGAGTGCTCGCAGAGCGTGCTGCGCCTTATGTGCTCCTTGACGGACGTCAGCCAGAGCAACAGCTGAGCATGTTCTAGGTCGGGCAAGGGAAGGGCCACGCCGCCGCGGGAGATTGCCTCTCTACATGGCGGCGCGCGGCCGGGCGTCTGTCTGCGCGCATGGGCGGGACGCGCTGGCAGGGGGATGAGGGCCGCACTCGACGAAGACCGCTTGGCCTGACGTCGGCCAGAGGCCTGCGATCCGCGGCTACCCTGATGGCGCGAGTGGGTGGTCGAAGGGCATTCTCCACACGGGCGATCTGGCCACGCAAACGCGGAGCGTTGACAAATCGGCTACATGGGATAAAATCACCGACACTCGCGCCGAAGTGGCGGAA
>CAYQUY010000182.1:0-5572 GCA_964420755.1 uncultured Anaerolineaceae bacterium | reverse complement strand
CCGTATCTCCGGCTCGTTCTCCTCATCCTCGATCGCGAACCCCTGCCGCCGGACCACCGCCAGGTGGGCTCGCAACCGAGCCTTCCGGGTGATCGTCTTCGGCGTGACCCGCGGCAGCGGCAGGCTCTTGAGCAGGGCCGTCTGGTCCTCGGCCGGGAGGAAGGCGAGGATGGCCTTGCCCAGCGCAGTCGAGTGCAGATGCCCCGAGGTGCCGACGCGCGAGTCCATGTGCACGGCGTGGGTCGTTTCATACTTGGCGATGTAGAACAGGTTACCGCCGTCAAGGATGGCAGCCAGGGACATCTCGCCCGTCTGCTGGCGCAGGCGGCGGAGGATCGGCTTGGCCAGGGAGGGGACCTCGAGATGATCGAGGACGTGACGGCTCAGCCGCAGGATCTTCGTCCCCAGCCGGTACTGGCCGTCGCCGACGGCCTCGACGAAGCCACACTGCATCAGCGTTCTCAGCAGCCGATAGGCGGTCGGGCGAGAGATCTCGCATCCTTCGCCCACGGCCTGGGCCGACAGCGGTGAATCAGCCAGGGCCAGGCACTCAAGGACTGCGAGGGCCTTGGCGGCGGTCTTGGCCAACATGGTCGTTTCGCGCGGCTCGGGGGGCATGCCTCGCTCCGGCCGAGGCGCCAGAGAGCGGCGCCGGCAGACAGCTTGAGGCGATGGTTCGAAATCCGAACCCGATGTTCACTTTCTGACACAAAGCTTAGGGCAGTTAGCGGGGCATGTCAAGCCCCTGCTCGGTCCCCAGTGCGATCGCCAGAAGGACTGCACGTGGCCACCGCTCGTACCATACCGATGGCCTTCGGTCAACCTGCCCAGCGATGGGGGCGCCCCTGCACACCGGCGCGGAAGCGGCCTTTGCCGCCGACCATGCGGGGACGAGACTGACTGCGGCCGATCGTTGTCCTGGATGGCAGTCGGCCTCTCCCGCGACTGTGCCACATCCCCCTGGTTGACAGCACCCGAGGTCTGCCCTATCATGCGCGGGAGTCGGCCGTAGCTGGATGCCTGCCAGAGGACCGGGGGATTCAGTGCCTCGATCGCCTACGGCCGCCAGGCTCTCCTCCGCGGGGCAGCAACCTCACATGGAATGGAGCAGATCATGACCCATACGACCAGCCTCCTCGCCTCGGCAGTTCAGTTCGATATCACGCCTCCCGTCGGTGTCTGGCTCGAGGGCTTCATGGAGAGGCAGGAACCCAGCCTGGGAGTGCATGATCCGCTGCTTGCTCAGGTCTTGCTACTCCGGCACGGGGAGGCCGATGGCGTCGTCCTGCTCAGCCTGGACCTGATCGGCGTCCGTCTGGATTTCACTGGCCGCGTGCGGCAGGGGATCTCGAACGCAACGGGCATCGCCAAAGAGAACATCCTGTTGGCCTGTTCGCACACGCATAGCGGCCCCACCGGCTTCCTGACGGGTCTCCCGGTCATTCACACGCCGGAGGACCCTGAACTGGTGCAGGTCGTCGAGCGCAAGTGTATCGGCGCGGCAGTCGAAGCCAGTCAAACCCTGCGGCCGGCACGGCTGGGGGTCGGCCATGGCCGACTGCGCGGGCTGGGAACGAGCCGCCTTGACCCCACGAGCGAGGTCCTCGATGATGAAGTTACCGTCCTCCGCATCGATGAGGAGGGCGGGCAGCCGATGGCTGTGTGGATGAACTACGGTTGCCACCCGACCGTCATGGGGCACGAGAACCTGTGGATCACGGCCGACTACCCCGGCGCCGCCCGCGCGACGTTGCGCAGGATCTACCCGGATACGGTCTTCCTGTATGCGAACGGCGCCTCGGGCGATGTCAGCACCCGATTCACCCGACGAGAGCAGAGTTTCGTCGAGGTCGAACGGATGGGCCGGCTGCTGGCCGGTGAGGTCCTCAAGGTAATGGAATCGATCGTATGTGACGCAGACGCCAGCTTCAAGGGACGCATTGAGCCCCTCGAGCTTCCCTTTCGCTCCTTTCCTGCCGACGAGGAGGTCCAGCGCGAGATCGAGCATTCGCAAGCGGAGATGGCCAGGCTGCAGGCCAGCGGCGCCACCCACGGCGAGATCCGCCGGGCCATGACCCGAGCGGAAGGGGCAGTGGCCCGCCAGTGGCTCATCCGCGAGTTGAGCGGAACGGACCGGATGCACACCCAGCTCCAGGTTCTCGAGGTTGGAACGTTATCACTGGTCGGACTGCCAGGCGAGCCGTTCACCCGCATCGTCCTCGACATCAAGGCCAGGAGCGGCCGTCCGCACGTGGCCGTGGTCAGCTACTGTGGCGATGAGGCGGGGTACTTCCCGGACCGGCAAGCTTTCGCCGAGGGAACCTACGAGGCCTTCATCACGCCCTACCGCGACGACGTCAGTGACCTTCTGGTGGACCGGGCACTCAGGCTCTTGCAGGGCGCCTGACAGCTGTTCCTCGGGTTCCCCGTCGCCCGGTCCATCGCCCGTTTGCCACTGGCTGCCTCACATGCACCTGGTCGTTTGCCGTCACGGCTAGCCCACGCCTGGCAGCCCGACCGTGGCACTAACCGATCTCACCCCGGCCCGCAGCTACTGAAGGCTCGGCACGCCCATCCCGAACGATCTAGCCGGAGTCTCATCGCCCCACCTCTCATGGCCACGGGTCTCGGATCAGACGCGGCCCTCGGAACGGAAGGCAGAGCAGACCCGCCCGCCAGACCGGAGCCCCACAAGAATGGCCCATTCCTCTTCTCGAAGTACCCTTGACAAATCCCCAAACACGCTTTATCTATTAGCGGCCTTAATCAAATGGAGCGCTTAATCATGGAATCGCCCAACCCGTTCGTTGCCACGCTTCGGGAATGGACTGGCGTCTGCATGCGTCGCTCGATGCACCATCTCCTGCTCTACTCCAAGGAGAGCGGTCTCTCGATGTCGCAGATTGGCGCTCTCCAGCTAGTCCACCATAAAGGCGTCGCCGGTGTCTCCGGCATGGGCAGCAAGCTGGGGATCAGCAGCGCCGCCGCCAGCCAGATGCTGGAGCGCCTGGTGCACCAGGGGCTGGTGGCGCGCTCGGAAGACCCTCATGACCGGCGCGTCAAGCAGATCGCCCTGACCGAGAAAGGCCATCAGGTCTTGCAGGAGAGCGCCCAGGCTCACCTGGGGTGGCTGGATGCACTGGCCAGCCTCCTGACGCCGCGCGAACAGAACCAGGTCATGACGGCGCTGACGATCCTGATCGAGAGGGCCCGTCAACTCGAGCAGCAACCTGGGTTGGCACATGATTGACAGGTGAGTCGGAAGTGGCCCGCTCCTGGCGCACCGATCACGCGCTCTTGTCTATGTTGCCGGCAATTCCCGCAATCGGCCATTCGGCCACAGGGCGAAGAACAGCGGGCTAGAGCTGCTGTGTGACGCCTCAAGGGGTTCGTTAGACAAGGACCAATCACTGATATGTTGCGACTGATCAAGTACCTGAGACCTTTCGTCCTATTGATCCTGCTAGCCGTCGCCCTGCTGTTCATCCAGGCCAACTGCGACCTGGCACTGCCTGACTACATGTCCCGGATCGTCAACGTCGGCATCCAGCAAGGCGGGGTCGAGAATGCCGTCCCCCTCGCCATCCGCCAGAGTGAGATGGACAGGCTCGTCATCTTCATGAGTGATGATGAGAAGGCTGACGTACTTGCCCAGTACACGCTCGTGGATCAGAGCTCGCCAGACTACAGCGCCTACCTCGCCGACTACCCTCTCCTGGCGACCGAGCCGGTCTACGTACTACAGAGCGGCCTTCCGAAGACGGTCATCGACCGGCTCAACCCGATCATGGCCAAGGCGCTCCTGGCCGTCGCCGCGATTGAACAACTCTTGGCCAACCCATCGCAGGCGGCAGCGATGGCCTCCCAGATGGGCTTTGACCTATCCAGGATCCCGGCCGGGATGGATGTCTTCACGATGCTGGCCAACCTTCCTGAGGCACAGCGCACCCGAGTGATGGACATGGTCAATCAGCGGTTCGCCGCCATGGGCGACCGTCTGATCCTGCAGGCGGCGGTGGTGCCGATCCAGGCCGAATATGCCGCCCTGGGCATGGATACCGGCCGAGTCCAGACGGCCTACATCCTGGGCACCGGCCTGCGGATGCTGCTCGTCTCCTTGCTCTCGGTCGCCTGCGCCGTGCTGGTGGGCTTCCTGGCCGCCCGCACCGCCGCCGGACTGGCGCGCGACCTGCGCCGGCTGGTGTTCCGCAAGGTGGAGAGCTTCTCCAGTACCGAGTTCGACCGCTTCTCGACCGCCTCGCTCATCACGCGCTCCACCAACGACATCACCCAGATCCAAATGGTCGTCATCATGATGGTGCGCATGGTGTTCTACGCCCCGATCATCGGCGTCGGCGGCGTGATCCGCGCCATGAGCAAGGACGTGTCGATGTGGTGGATCATCGCCGTGGCCGTCGCGATCTTGATCGTGCTGATCGTCGTCGTCTACCAGGTGGCCGTCCCCAAGTTCCGGATCATGCAGCGCCTGATTGACCGGCTCAATCTGGTGACGCGGGAGAACCTGTCCGGGATGATGGTCATCCGGGCCTTCAATCGACAGGACTTTGAGGAGGAGCGCTTCGACCGGGCGAACCTCGACCTGACACGCACTAGCCTGTTCGTCAACCGGGTCATGGTGATCATGATGCCAATGATGATGCTTGTCATGAACGGGCTGGCGATGCTGATCATCTGGGTCGGGTCGCACCAGGTGGCGCAGTCCAGCATGCAGGTCGGTGACATGATGGCCTTCATGCAGTATGCCATCCAGATTGTCTTCTCCTTCCTGATGCTGTCGATGATGTTCATCATCCTGCCCCGGGCGGATGTGTCCGCCAGCCGCGTCGCCGATGTCCTGGAGACCGAGATCGCCATCCGCGACCCTGAGGTCCCACGGAACCTCCCCGAACCCTTCTCGGGCACGGTCGAGTTCCACAACGTGTCGTTCCGCTATCCGGGCGCGGAGGAGGATGTGCTGCACGACATCAGCTTCACCGCCCGGCCGGGCGAGACCACGGCGATCATCGGCACCACCGGCTCGGGCAAGTCGACCATCGTCAGCCTGATCCCCCGCTTCTACGAGGTGAGCGCCGGGGCAATCTGTCTGGACGGCGTCGATATCCGCGACGTGACGCAGCACGAACTGCGGGACAGGATTGGCTACATCCCGCAGCGCAGCGTCCTGTTCTCCGGGACGATCGAGAGCAATCTGCGCTACGCGAACGAAGAGGCCAGCCCGGAGACGCTCACGACCTCGGCCGAGATTGCCCAGGCCACAGAGTTCATCGCCTCCTCGCCCGAGGGCATGGCGACCGAGATCGCCCAGGGCGGGGCCAACGTCTCGGGCGGGCAGAAGCAGCGCCTGGCGATCGCTCGGGCACTGGTCAAACGGCCTCCGATCTACATCTTTGACGACAGCTTCTCGTCGCTCGACTTCAAGACCGACGCGGCCTTGCGCCGGGCGCTCAAGGCCCAAACCGCCTCGAGCACGGTCCTGATTGTCACCCAGCGCATCTCAACCATCAAGAACGCCGAGCAGATCATCGTGCTAGATGAGGGCCGGATCGTGGGC
>CAYQUY010000181.1:0-5607 GCA_964420755.1 uncultured Anaerolineaceae bacterium | reverse complement strand
GCTATGCGAAGCCCGGATAGCGGGGCATTTCCCCGTCCGCATGGAGAGACGCTAGACGGATTCCTGCCCGCCTTCTGCGACATTCGTGTCGGCTGACAGACCTCTCGGCCGAATCGCCGCGCGGGGATCCACGGTCTTTGCCAGGCGCGCACGGGCGGGAGAGGACGAGCCCGCGGTTCCTGAGCCCGCGCCTCCCCCGCGAGCTGCAGCGTCCTCGCCGGTCGTACACCCCGTCCGCCCGCTTCCCCGCGCCGCCCGGCGAGGACGCCGGGAGGCGCAAAACTGGTCAAGGTACAAAGCCTGCCTCGCCTGTGGTGCGCATCGCCAGGGCGCGTTGAGCCCTGGCGTATTCTGGAACCCCGAGGTTTCCCTTCCCTGCCGAGAGCCCGCAAGAGCCGGCACCGTCGCACGCGCCCTCAGTCCATAACCGCCCTTTGCCGCCCTCTCCAGGCAGGCTATAATGACGTCGCTTCGCACCGCTCTCGGGTCAGGATAGGCCGCCGCGGAGCACGCGGGCTCGGCCGTCGGGCCGCGACTCGCAGCCCTGCTTGCCATGACACCGGCATTTCCGACCCGAGGCCAATCGGATCTCCAGGAGTAGCCCAATGCCAAGCCCCGACGCCGCGCTCGCCTATGCCCGCGAACACAAGCCCGCCTTCCTTGAGGACCTGAAGTCCATCATCCGCATCCCCTCGATCTCCACCGATCCGGAACATGTCCCGGCGATCAAAGAGACCGCCGCTTGGATCGCCCAACAGTTGCGGTCTCTGGGACTCGAGCACGTCGACGTCCTGCCCACAGCCAGGCACCCCGTCGTCACGGGAGAATGGCTGAAGGCCGGCCCGAGCGCGCCTATCCTGCTCTACTATGGCCATTATGATGTCCAACCGGCCGATCCGATCGAGCTGTGGAAGAGCGATCCCTTCGACCCGCAGCAGCGCGGTGACAATCTCTTCGCCCGCGGCGCCTCCGACATGAAGGCCCAGCTCATCGCGCACCTCAAGGCGGTCGAATCCCTTGCCCGCACGACCGGCATCCCCGTCAACCTGAAGTACATGGTCGAGGGCGAGGAGGAGATCGGCTCACCCAGTCTGGAAGCGTTTATCCGCCAGAACAAGGATCGCTTCACCTGCGATCTCTGCGTGAATGGGGACTCGGGAGTGTTCGCCCCCGATACCCCCTCCCTCACCTACTCCCTGCGCGGCCTCTCGTACTTTGAGATTCGCCTCCAGGGCCCCGCTACCGACCTCCATTCGGGCTCGTTTGGCGGCGTCGTCGAGAACCCGGCAATGGTCCTGTGCCGGCTGCTCGAAGGGATGCGCGATGCTCAGGGCCGGGTCACCCTGCCGGGCTTTTACGACAAGGTTCGCCCGTTGACCCAGGCGGAACGCGAGGAGCTGGCTCGCCTGCCGACGGACGATCATTGGTGGCAGAAGAGAACGGGAGCGTCCGTCCTGTTCGGCGAGCCGGGCTATACCCCCACCGAGCGCGCCAGGGCCCGGCCCACCTTCGATGTCAACGGCTTGCTCAGCGGCTTCACCGGTGAAGGCTCCAAGACCGTCCTGCCCGCCAAGGCCATGGGCAAGTTCTCGATGCGCCTCGTCGCCGACCAGAGGCCCGAGGACATCCGTCAGATGGTGAAGGCCTACCTGGAACAGAACGTGCCGCCCACCGTGAAGTGGGAACTGATCGAGCATGCCTCATGCCTGCCGGCCTTTGTCGAGCGCGACTCGGCTGCGGTCAACGCGGCCAGCCGGGCCCTGGAAGCCGTCTGGGGCAAGCCGCCCATCTTCGAGCGGGCGGGCGGATCGGTACCGGTCGTGGGCATGATCCAGGAGATCCTGGGCGTCGATTCGCTCCTGCTGGGCTTCGGCCTGCCGGACGACAACCTACACGCACCCAATGAGAAGCAGCACCTGCCCACGTTCTATCGGGGCATCGAGGCTTCGATCCACTTCCTGTGCAACATGGCGGGCCAGACCGCCCGGTAGCGAGGCCGTGACCGAACGCCTCCCCAGCTACGGCGGACAGGCCGTCATCGAGGGCGTTATGATGCGCGGCGTCCGCACCTGCGCCATCGCCGTGCGCGCCCCGGACCATTCGATTCGGATCAAGACTGAGCCCTTGAGCGGGCTCTACGCCAGCCGCGTCCCCAAGATCCCTTTCGTGCGCGGCCTGCTCATGCTGTGGGACGCGCTCGTCCTGGGCATCCGCGCCCTGACGTATTCCGCCGACGTTCAGCTCGGCGAGGACCAGAAGGTCGAGGGCGCGCCCATGGCTCTCACCATGGTCATCGCCGGCGTCTTGGCGCTGGGCCTCTTCTTCCTCCTCCCGGCGGGCATCGGCTACCTGGCCGAGCGCTACCTCGGGTTCACGCCCTGGTGGGCCAACTTGCTCGAGGGGCTCGTCCGCCTGGCCCTCCTCGTCGGGTATGTCGGAGGCGTCGGCCTGTGGGGCGAGGTCGCCCGTGTCTATGCCTATCACGGCGCCGAGCACAAGACGATCAACGCCTTCGAGGCTGGCGCCCCTCTGACCGTCGAGAGCGTCGGCTCCTTTCCCCGCGAGCATCCTCGCTGCGGGACCGCATTCCTGCTGACGGTGGTCGTCTTGTCCGTCCTCCTGTTCAGCGCCCTCGGCCCCCTGCCCCTCGTGCCTCGCCTCCTCAGCCGCATCGCCCTGGTCCCCGTCCTGGCCGCCCTCGCCTACGAGTACATCCGCCTGAGCGCCCGCTGGACAAGCGCCCGCTGGGCCTGGCCACTCGTCGCGCCCAATCTTGCCCTGCAGCGGCTGACCACCCGCGAGCCCGATTCCCAAATGCTCGAGGTCGCCATCGCCGCCTTCCATGCCATGCGCTCCCAGGAGCAGCCCGCGGCCGTCCCATGATCTCCCCTGTTTCATCATCATGGGGTGGTGCGCTGAGGGCTGGCCTCCGGCTTCTGCCGTCGGCCAGCCCTCAGCGCAAGTCGCTAGCCGCCGTGGTTCATGGCCCGTTGAGGCCGGCGCCCTGGCATGTCTCCCTCGCGAGACACGGCGCCCATCTCACGGCTGAATCCATACACTTCATTGACGCCCCTCGACCGCGTGGGTACAATCGCCTGAAGGACGAAGTAGCGAACATGCCCGTCCGACTCAAGCTCCGCGGCAAGGAATTCGAGGTGCGCGCCGGGATGACCGTGCGCCAGGCGCTGCTCCATCTCGGGCTTGCCCCCGAAGCCCTGCTGGCAACCCGCCACGGCGAGCTGATCACCGAGGATGAGATCCTGCGCGAGGGCGATGAGATCAGACTAGTCGCCGTGATCTCCGGCGGCGGGAATTGACGGGGCCGAGATGAAGTGCCGGAAGTGCGGTGAGAAGGCCGCCGTCAACATGCGCCAGCACAAGCTGGCCTTATGCCGCCAGCACTTCCTCGAGTGGATCCCCGAGCAGACCCAGCGGTTTATCGAGAAGTACCACATGTTCGGCCGTGGTGACCGAATCCTGGCTGCCGTCTCGGGCGGGAAGGACTCGCTCAGCCTGTGGGATGTCCTCCTGCGCCTGGGCTACGCCGTCGACGGGCTGCACATCAACCTGGGCATCGACGGTGGTCTCCGCTACTCCGAGGAGTCCCAGCGGCTGGCACAGCGCTTCGCCGACGAGCACGGCCTGAGGCTGATCATTGTCAATGTAGCCGAGGTCGAAGGCGCGGCCATCCCGGAGGCGGCGGCCCTCACCCGGCGGGGCCAGCTCAAGCCCTGCTCGCTGTGCGGTCTGACCAAGCGTTACATCATGAACCGGGTCGCCCGCGACGGCGGCTACGACGTCCTCGTCACCGGCCACAATCTGGATGACGAGGCCGCCGTCCTGTTCGGCAATGCCCTCTCCTGGTCCGCCGGCTATCTCGCCCGCCAGGGGCCGGTTCTCGAGGCCTCCTCCGACGGCCTGGCGCGCAAGGCCAAACCCTTCTGCCGCATCTACGAACGCGAGACCGCTGCCTACGCTCTGCTGCGCGGCATCGAGTACATCTACGACGAGTGCCCCTTCGCCGAGGGGGCCACGTCGCTCTACTACAAGGGAATCCTCAACCGCATGGAAGCCGACCGTCCTGGACTGAAGCTCTCCTTCTATCTCTCGTTCCTGGAAGCCAAGCGGGCTGGGCTCCTACCGAGCCAGCAGGCTGCGGCAGAACCCGGCTTGCACCCCTGCCAATCCTGCGGCCAGCCTACCTCCGCACCCGGCCAGTGCGCCTACTGCCGGACGTGGCACCGGGTGCGGGAGCGCAAGGGCGAGAAGGCCGCTACGGAGCAACTATGACCGAACCTTCCGACCTCGATGGGCTGACCATGTTGGGCCGGGACGCCAAGCCCAGCCGGCGGCTCGAGACCTTCCCCAATCGCAACCCGGAGCGCGACTACGTCGTCCGCCTCGAGACCGACGAGTTCACCTGCGTCTGCCCGGCCACCGGCCAGCCGGACTTTGCCACCCTCACCGTCGAGTACATCCCCGACCAGAAGATCCTCGAGTCGAAGTCCTTCAAGCTGTACCTGTGGTCGTACCGGAACGAAGGCGTGTTCCACGAGCACGTGACCAACAAGATCCTGGAGGACTTGGTGGCTGCCCTTGAGCCGCGCTGGTGTCGGGTGCGGGGCGCCTTCAAGGTTCGAGGGGGAATCGCCATCACCGTCGAGGCCGAGCACGGCCGCCGGGAGTAGGCGGGCGCATGCGCCACTACCGCTGGTATCCCGGGGTGGTTGCCGTCTTCACCACCACCCTGGTCATCTCCAACATCATCGCCGTCAAGCTGGTCGACTTCCTCGGGCTGAGCCTGCCGGCCGCCATCATCCTCTTTCCGGTGGCGTACATCTTCGGCGACATCCTGACCGAAGTCTACGGCTACGCCCGGGCGCGCCAGGCGATCTGGACGGGCTTTGGCTGCAACCTGCTCGCCGTCGCCGCCATCTGGCTCGCCGGCCTGCTCCCCGCCTCGCCGCTCTGGACGGCGGGGTCCTACCAGACCCCGGCCGAAGCCTCGCAGGCGTACCGGGCCATCCTGGGGTTCACCCCCCGCCTGCTGGCCGCCTCCTTCGCCGCCTATCTGGTCGGCGAGTTCCTCAACTCGTTCGTCTTGGCCAAGCTGAAGGTCGCAACCGGGGGACGGCTGCTGTGGCTGCGCACCATCGCCTCGACGCTGGTCGGCGAGGGCGCCGACTCACTCGTCTTCATCACGGCGGCCTTCGCCGGCATCCTACCCAACACGGCGCTGGCCGGGACGATCCTCTCCCAGTGGCTAGTCAAGAGTGCCTACGAGGCCACTGCCACCCCGCTAACTTACCTGGTCGTCAACTTCCTCAAGCGCGCCGAGAACGAAGACCACTTCGACCGGAGCACCGACTTCAATCCAGTCAAGTTCTGAAGAGCGGACCACAGACGATAGACCACCGACCATCGTCCATGGTCCGTCGTCCATCGTCCGCTCTCAAGCTGTTTCTAGGTAGCGCCGCACCTCCCAGTCCATCACGCGTGTCCGATACTCGTCCCATTCCGATCGCTTGGCCCGCACGAAGGCCTCGAAGACTTCGCGGCCGATGGTGTCGATGATGAGCTCATCACCCGCCAGCGCCTCCAGGGCCT
>CAYQUY010000180.1:0-5627 GCA_964420755.1 uncultured Anaerolineaceae bacterium | reverse complement strand
GGCCCGGGCGATCTCGAGTCGGCGCTGGCTGCCGTAGGGCAGGTTCACCGCCAGCATATCGCCCTGACCGGCCAGTCCCATGATTCGGAGCAGGCGGCGGGATTCCTCGACAGCTTCCTCCTCTTCCTTGATCGTCCCTGGAGTGCGCAGGATGCTGCCCACGAGCCCGGCGCGCAGGTGCGTGTGCTGACCGACGAGGATGTTCTCCAGGGCGGTCATGTTGCGGAACAGGCGGATGTTCTGATAGGTGCGGGCGATGCCGAAGCGGGTGATCCGATCGGGCGAGAACCCGTTGAGCAGGCGGTCGCCCAGGTACATCTCGCCCCCGTCGACGTTGTAGAAGCCGGTCACGCAATTGAAAAAGGTCGTCTTGCCCGCGCCGTTGGGACCGATGATGCTCTGAATGGATTGTTCGCGTACCTCGAGGTCCACATCGCGCAGCGCCTCCAGCCCGCCGAAGCGCTTGATGACTTTCTTGGCAGTCAGGATGGCCATCCCTGGTCCCTCCTATTCCCCTGCGGTCCCAAGGGCCGGTGTGTCCTGCGCGGCAGGACCAGTCATCTCTTCTTTGCGCAATTCAAGGCGGCGCCTGGCCTCCGGCGACAGGCCCTCCGGCCGGAGGAGCATCACGGCCACGAGAACCGCGCCGTATACCAGGTAACGGAACTCAGCGAACTCGCGCAGAAGCTCGGGCAGGCCGATCAGCGCTATGGCGCCGACGATGACCCCGGGGATGCTCCCCATGCCCCCGATGATGATCAGCGAGAGGACGTTGATTGAGACCAGGAAGTTCATGCTGTGCGCGTAGACGGCGGTGATCTTCGCCGCGAAGATCGTTCCGCCGAGACCCGAGAAGGTTGCGCCGACAGCGAAAGCCATCAGCTTGGTGGCAACAGGCGGGATTCCCATGGCGACGGCGACATCCTCGTCCTCGCGGATCGCCATCCAGGCTCGGCCGAGGCGGGAGTCCTTGAGGCGCCAGGCGACGAAAGCCACCAGTCCGCACCCCGCCAGGAAGAGGTAGTAAAGCTGCGTCTGGCTGCCGATGACGAATGAGCCGATGTGTGGCTGCTGAATGAGCTGAATGCCTTGCGAGCCGCCCAACCAGGGCCGCAGCCAGTCGGAAAGGGCCAGCAGGCGGACGATCTCCCCGAAGCCGAGGGTGACGATCGCTAGGTAGTCGCCGCGCATCTTGAGAACGGGCAGGCCAAGGATGAAGCCGGCGAAGGCCGAGGCCACCAGAGCGAACGGCAGTGCCTGCCACCAGGTGAGGTTGAAGAACCCGAGGGAGGGCGAGGTCAAGACACCCATCGTGTAGGCGCCGATGGCATAGAAGGCCACGTACCCCAGATCGAGAAGGCCAGCAAAGCCGACGACGATGTTGAGCCCCAGGCCCATCAGGATGTACAGGGCGACATTGTCCAGCACCTCGCTGAAGAACATGCCCAGGATTGGCGGGAGGAGAAGGAGAACGACGGCTACAAAAGCGAGGGTCGCCCAGCGGATCGCCACCTGCCGGCGTGACGACAGGGCGGCCGTGGGAGCGGCCCGCTTCCCCCCGCGCCAATAGACCACAGCGCCCAACAACACGAAGACCGCGACGGCTCCGACTGGGGCTAGGCCGCGAGTGGCGAAGATCCAGCGGAACACGGGCCTGACCGGTCCCCATCGATCGACAACGATGACCATCAAGTCTCGCAAGAGACCAAGCAGAAGTAGCCAGACCAACGCCTGCAGGATGGCGTTCCTAAGGCGCGCCGGCAGGGTGGCGATGCCCGCACCGAGCAAGCCCGCCAACAAGGACAGCAGGAGACGCACGAGTGATCCTGGGATGAGCTCGTTCCCGTAGGTCAGGAGCTGGTAGAGGCCGGGGGAGGCATTGATGAACATGGCTCGCAGGTTGATGACATGGCCTAGGAGCAGCAGGGCGACGAGGACTGCGCCGCACACCAGCCCCGAGACAAGCCCGGCGAGAAGCCTCGCCCAGGTGGGCGCCGTGGCGGAGCGCCGGGCCGTGATCACCCCGAACAGGAACGGCGGCGCCAGGAGCAGAATCTGCCCCATTGGGATGACGCGGTAGATGATGTCTCGCTGCCCGAAGGACTCCACCATTCCTACCAGGGCCAGCAGCAAAGCAGTGACTCCGGCGACGAAGCCGGCATTGAGCACCTGTCTCCAGTTCACTTCAGCGGTGCGATCCATGCCGACCTCCTTAGGCCTTCGGCTGGGTGAGGGCTTCGCCGAGGATGCCAGTCGGGCGGAAGATGAGGATGAAGACCAGGATTACGAATGCCAGCATGTCCTTCAGCATGTTGGGCGAAGGGATGCCCAGACCGTCCAGGAAGAGGTTGGGGCCCAACGACTCAACCACGCCGAGAACCATCGCGCCTACGAATGCGCCGGGGACGCTCCCAATGCCCCCCAGGACCGCGGCCGTGAACGCCTTGATGCTGGGGATGAACCCCATGTAGAAGTTGACGATGGGAAAGGCGAGGGCGTAGAGGATGCCGCCGACACCGGCCGCGGCGCCCCCCAGGGCAAAGGTGACGACGATCACGCGGTCAACGTCGATGCCCATCAGCGTCGCCACCTCATGGTCCTCCGAGACGGCGCGCATGGCCTTCCCCATCTTCGTCTTCTGTACGATGGCGTACAGAACCAGCATCATGACCAGCGCCGAGACGATGATGACCACATCCGTTCTGAAGATGCGGATCGTACCCAGCGACCAGGAACCTTGGAGAATCGGGATTGCTGGGTAAGCGCGGATCCCCGAGCCGTAAAGACCGCGAAAGGTGTATTGCAGGAAGAAGGAGGCGCCGATGGCGGTGATCAAAGGCACCAGCCGGGGGGCGTTGCGCAGGGGACGGTAGGCGATTCGTTCGAGCAGGATGGCGATGACGCAGGATACGGCGGCAGAGAGGAGCGTGATCAGGAGAAGGCTGAAGACAGGGCTACTTGCTAGGAGACCAGCCCGGTTGAGCGCCTCGGCGAGGAACACGGCGGTGAACGGGCCGACCATGAACACCTCGCTGTGGGCGAAGTTGATCATGCGCAGGATGCCGTAGACCAGCGTGTAGCCGAGGGCGATCAACGCATAAACGCCCCCGAGGGCAAGCCCCGAGATGGATAGCTCAAACCAGGTCACCGCGGAGTACTTGCCGGAACGAAGGGTGGAGATCGTGCCCACGATCACAACAATGGCTATCGCCAGACCGATCGCCCAGATCACGATGTCGGTAAGCGTCGTCCGTTGCCTCAGTGTCCGAAGCATTGCCGTTCCTCCTGTCGCGCGCAGGTGGGAAGCGCCCGCGGAGGGGCGGGGTTACCCCGCCCCTCCGACAAGCTCCGCTCAGTGATCAGGCCTTGGCTATGGCCAAATCCTCTCGGGCGGATATACGCCGGCGCCATCTACGAAGTGATACATGTAGACAGCGATCACCGGATCCGCGCAGTCGCCAGTAGGGCTGCAGGTCAGACTGCCGGTCAGCCCCGGATAGTCCACCGTGGCGTACAGCGCATCGCGCAGCGCCTGCCGGCCGATGTGCAGGGTGCCATCAGCGTCCTTGACCGCCACCTGCTCGATCGCGCCCAACAGGAGTTGAACAGCGTCGTAGGAATGGGCGTGGAAGATGCTGATGGGCTCCGTGCCGAACATCTCCAGGTACTTGGGCACGAAGTCTGCCATGTAGGCATCACCGAAGGCCGTCAGGTCTGGGCTCGAGACCAGGAAGCCCTCGACCGCCTCGCCGGTACCCTCGGCCACATCCGGCGAGAACAGGCCATCGGCACCCATCAAGTAGGTGTCCTCCAGTCCGGCCGCCTCGCGGGCCTGTCGGGTAATGAAAGCGCCCTCAGGCATGAAGATCGGGTAGTAGATCAGCTCGGGGTCGCCGGCGGCGATGTCGGCCAGGATGCCGCTCATGTCGGTCTGGCCAGGCGTGACCGCGCCCTGGCCGGTTACTGTGCCGCCCAGGTCTTCGAACGCACCCCTGAACACCTCGCACAGCTTGTCAGCGTACAGGCTGCCGTCGTGAATGGTGGCGATCCTGCGAAGGCCGAGGTAGTTGTAGACGAAGTCGGCCGCCGTCCCGCCCTGAACCAGGTCGCTGTGAGCCGTCCGGAAGTACCCCGGCCACTGGTTCTCATTGCCAGGCAGGGTCAGATCCGGGGCAGTGTTGGAGGGCGAGACCACCGCGAACCCGGCCGCCGAGAGCAGAGGCATGGCAACGCGGGCCTCGCTCGAGCAGGACGTGCCAATCACACCGATGATGGTGGGATCCGCTGCCAGGCGCGTTGCAGCAGGCTGCCCGCCTTCGGCGCTGCAGCCACCGTCCTCACCGGTGAACAAGACATCGTGCCCCAGAACCTGGCCATGGTCTGAGAGGGCGACTTCGGCGCCGTTCCGGGAGTCGACACCCAGGGTCTCGTTCGAGCCGGAGATGACGAGCAGATAGGCGATGTGGACCGGTTCATCGGGGCCGACCGTCACGCAGCCGATGGCGTCCGTGCACTCAAACGGCTCGGGCCCAGGGGCGCAGCCGGCCAGGAAGCTGACGATCACCAGAAAGGAAAGTGCGGTCAACGTGCGTTTCATTCCTTCGCCTCCTCCAGAGTTGGAAAGACGTCTCGCTAAGGAGTTCCTTGAGACAGGTGGGGGGATCAACGTTTCTGGACGGCGCCTCCTTTCCCGCAAGCCCCAAGTCGTTCGGCCCGATGGCCGAACCCCTGCCCGGGGGCCAGGTGGTCCTGGGGCCGATAGACATGATTGTATAACTGACTGACTCTAGGAGTCAATTGCCTTTTGCCGCCCTTCAGCGAGGCTCGAAAGGCCAACCTGTCAAGGTGGTTTTCCCCATCTTCCTTGGGATCGGCAGGTCCCACAGGCGCTTCTCGCAGGAGAGGCCCAGGTCCCTCCCAGGCACCCCGTGAAGGTGGTTGACCGGAACTGGGCTCGGCCGGACCTGGCGCCTGGAGGACCCGCGTCCTCAACTGGTTGCAGTAATACCGCCGCGATCCACCTTCGTGTTCAATGTCCAGCGCCCAAATCACCTGGGCAGGCCGATATCGAAGGTCAAGTCTCTGCGGAAGAGGCCTGCGCTCAGAACCCTGAGCCGGGCACCTCCGCCTACAGTCCCGGATCCCCTCGGCCAACGGCTCGGCCGAGAAGCCCCTTGCTGATTGCCTTCCGAAGGCAGATGCCGGAGCCGTCTCCTCGGCGCGTGGGTCTTGCCCAAGCCCGACCGGTTCCCCGAGTGCCGTTATGTTCACTCTCTGGACGTTCGCCACTTCGTCGGCCACGCGCTTCCTAGGTATGACTGCACCCGATCGGCCATCCAGGCCGACCCCTGGTGGCAGCCAGCGATCCAATCGCTCGCCGTCGGGGTCGCGCGCCACGAAGGCGTGCCTCGGCCTTCTCCGACGCCATCAGGCCGTAGCCTCCTTCCCTCGGCAGATTCCCTATCTGGACCCACCAGGATGGGAGACCGCAGCTGACGCCTTTCACCAATCCGGTCGAGAATACCAGTGTTGAGAGACGGCGGTTGCCGGGGTCGGCAGGTCGCCGTATAGCGGAGGGGCCGCTAGGTCCGCCTGTCCCCGTAGAGGAGGTCTTCACGGACTGTCTC
>CAYQUY010000179.1:0-5660 GCA_964420755.1 uncultured Anaerolineaceae bacterium | reverse complement strand
GGGTCGTTGGCCTCCGATTGCAGAAGGGGCAGGGGCTGGTGGGCTGGGTCGTCGAGCATGAGGAGCCTCTGGTTGTCGGCGACGTCCGGTCCGATCCTCGGTTCTGCGCGGACGTCGACGAGCGGACCGGTTTCGCCACCAGTGCCCTCGCGTGCGCCCCCATCCGGGTCCAGGACGCGACCATCGGCGCGCTGGAGGCGATCAACCCTGAGACGGTGGAGTTCCAGCCGGACCAGGTCGAGCTACTGACGGGCATCGCCCGTCTGGCGGGGACGGCAATCTCCCATGCCCGGCTGTTCTCGGAGACCCAGGCTGCCCGCTTGCTTTACGCCGGGCTGTTTGAAGACAGCATCGACCCGATCCTGATCTCCGACCTGAAGGGCACGATCACCGAGGCCAACCATCGGGCCGAGACCTTCCTTGGCTATCCCCGGTCGGAGCTGCTCGGGCGCTCGGTCCTCACCCTCCACGTTCCGGACAATCCAGACCGCCTGCCGGAGGACCTGGGCACGCTGGCGGCCGGCCAGACCCTGGCCTACAGCGGTCGCGCCACTCACCGCCAGGGGCAGCCCTTGCCGATTGAGGTGCACATCAAGCGCATCGACATCGGCCCCAATCCGTTCTTGCAGTGGATCCTGAGGGACATCTCCGAGCGCCAGGCGCTCGACGAGCTGCGGGCGGACCTGACATCGATGATCTTCCACGATCTGCGCTCACCTCTCGGGAACATCATCTCCAGCCTGGAAGTCCTCCAGACAACGCTGCCCAAAGAGGAGGAGGCAGCGCGGTCCGTGCTGTCGATCGCCCTGCGCTCCAGCCGGCGGCTGCTGCGGCTCGTCGAGTCGCTTCTTGACCTGGGCCAGCTGGAGGCGGGGCAGGCCGTCCTGCACAAGTCGTTGAGCCCGATCAACGCCCTGCTGGTCGAGGCCGTCGAGGAAGTGCTGCCCATTGCTGAGGCCAAGGGCCATGTTGTCCAGTTTGACCTGGCGCCCGACCTTCCCGCCGTGACCATGGATGTGGACATGATCCGAAGGGTCGTCATCAACCTGCTGGAGAATGCTATCAAGTACACCCGGGCAGAAGGCAGGATTGTGGTCATGGCCCGGAGAGACGAAAGGAAGGTTCTGGTGGGGGTCAAGGACAACGGGCCTGGGATCGCGGCACACGATCAGCAGCGCATCTTCGAGCGCTTCACCCGGGTCCACCGGACAGGCCCGACCAAGGGTCTGGGCCTCGGCCTAGCCTTCTGCCGCCTGGCGGTCGGGGCCCATGGCGGGCGGGTCTGGGTTGAGAGTGAGCTGGGCAAGGGGGCGACCTTCTACTTCACGCTCCCGGTATAATTGGCCCATTGGCCGGCACCAGCGGTAACCCCATGCGCGAGCTTGCCCCAGGCATCTTTCTGGAGAACAAGTACCCGGGCGTTCGAGTGGCCGCCGTGGCCAGCTCGGAAGGGCTGCTCCTGGTGGATTGCCCCACGCGGGCCGAGGACGCCCGCGAGTGGGTGGCGGCCCTCGCGACGCAGGGGCGACCGCGCTATCTGGCGGTGCTGGACCATCACCCCGATCGCGTTCTGGGGGCCCGCGGCTTTGACTTCCCCATCATCGCTCATGACCTGACGCGCCAGGCGATGCAGACCTGGCCGGACACATTCAAGGGCAACTCGTCGCCCATCGGCGCCGAGGCCGATCGGCTGAAGCGCATCACCGGCGTGCGCCGGGCCATCCCGGAAGTGACCTTTGCCGACGAAATCAAGATCTTCCTCGGCGAGCGCGAGATCTATTTCCGGCACAGGCCGGGGCCAACGGCGGGGGCCATCTGGGTGGATGTCCCGCAGGCGAGGGTTGTCTTCATCGGGGACGCCGTCTGGGTCTCCGAACCGCCCTACTTGGGCGAGGCGGATCTCGAGGCCTGGTTGACGATGTTGGAGAGCCTCCGCCAGCGGGGGCTCGAGAGGGGTTACTTGATTTCCGCTCACGACGGCCGAATCGGAATGGACGACATCCATGCCATGGCGCGCTTTCTGCGCAAGGTCCCACCCCGCCTGGAAAGGCTGCATGACAAGGGCAGGCCAGCCGAGGCGGCAGCCTCGCTTGCCCCGCGCCTGCTGGAGGGCTTCCGCCTGTCGTCGGCGCGGCGTGAGCAGGCTCTCCTCCGGCTGCAGACAGGGCTGGTGCGCCTGTACAGCCGGACCTACGGCAAGTCGGGCTAACCTGGCGACTTCGGTCCTGGTGAATGGAGCAGGCCGCTACGCATGACAGGGGATGCCACTTGAGCTACCAACCCGTCCTTGAAGTCACCCGTGGGAGCATCGTTGAATCCGTGCATTACGGCGCTGTGGCGGTGGCGAACGCGCGCGGAGAGCTGATAGCCTGGTGGGGCGATCCGCAGGCGGTGACGTTTCTCCGATCGAGCGCCAAGCCCTTCCAGGCGCTCCCGCTCCTCGAGAGCGGCGCCGCTGACCACTTCGGCCTGAGCCCGAAGCAGCTGGCGGTGACCTGTGCCTCCCACAGCGGCACGGACGAGCATGTGGCGACGGTCGCCTCGGTCCAGGCGCAGGTCGGCGTCAGCGAGAAGGACCTGCTGTGCGGCGTCCATCCACCTTATGACCCGGCCACGGCCCGCCGGATGAAGGAGGCGGGCGAGGCGCCGACGCCGAACCGTCACAACTGCTCGGGGAAGCACACGGGGATGCTGGCCCTCGCCCGATTCCTCGGCGAATCGACCGACGACTACATCGATCCGGCTCACCCCGTCCAACGCAGGATCCTGGCGGCCTTCGCCGAGATGTGCGCGGTCGAGCCCTCGCGGGTGGAAATCGGCATCGACGGGTGCTCGGTGCCCACGTTCGCCGTGCCTCTACAGGCTGCGGCCGGCGCCTACGCCCGCCTGGCTGACCCTTTGGCGCTCGGTGACACGCGGGCGGCCGCCTGCCGGCGCGTGTTTGCTGCCATGGCGACCCACCCGGAGATGGTCGGTGGTCCGGGCCGCTTCGACACGGTCCTGATGCGGGCAGCAGAGGGCCGGATGGTGGTGAAGGGAGGCGCCGAAGGCTATCATGGGATTGCGTTGGGGCCGGGCGCGCTCGGCCGGGGCTCTCCGGCGCTGGGGGTGGCCATCAAGATAGCAGATGGGGATGTGGGCAGCCGCAGTGACACGCCGCCTGGGCAACGCGCCGGTAGCCGCGTGGTCCTGGCCGTCCTGGAGTCGCTGGGCGTACCAGGCGCGGCAGAGGTCTCGCGGCTGGTTGAGTTCGGGCCTGCCCAGGTTACCAACTGGCGGGGCCTGCGGGTGGGGGAGATGCGGGCCTGCGTCCGGCTGGAACGCGCAGGTTGACCAGACTATGACCGGGAAGGCCGGACTCGCCGAGGCCGCCCGTAGCCTGCTCGGGCTTGAGCTAACTGCCGCTCAACGGAAGGACTTCGACTGGTACGCGGCCGAACTGATCGAGTGGAACCGGCGCTTCAACCTGACGGCCATCACCGACCCCACGGCGATCGCGATCAAGCACATCCTCGATTCCTTGAGCTGCCTGCTGGTCATGCGGGGCCAGGCCGCGGGCCGGGTGATCGACGTCGGCACGGGCGCAGGCTTCCCTGGTCTTCCGCTCAAGATCGTCCGGCCCCGGATCGAGCTGACGCTGGTCGAAGCCACAGGCAAGAAGGTGAACTTCTGCCAGCATGTGGTGACCTCGCTCCGGCTGGAGGCGGTGCAAGTGATTCATGCCCGGGCCGAGGAGATCGGCCACTGGCCGGATCACCGCCAGGCGTATGACTGGGCGCTGGCCAGGGCCGTGGCGACCATGCCGGTGCTGGTCGAGTACCTGCTGCCGTTGTTGCGAATCGGAGGGCGGGCCATCGCCCAGAAGGGGGAGACAGGCCCGGCGGAAGCCCACGCCGCCGACAAAGCGCTGCGATTGCTCGGCGGACGTGTCCAGCAGGTCGTTCCGGTCGAGTTGCCCACCGTGGCGGAGAGCCATTACCTGGTGGTCGTGGAGAAGACGGCGGCTACCCCGGATGAGTACCCGCGGCGACCCGGGATCCCGGTGAAGCGACCGCTGGGCTAAGAGCGGACCATGGACGATGGACGACAGACCATGGTCCGTCGTCTATGGTCCATCGTCCGGTCGCACCGCTCCTGCTTCTACTCTCCAGACCGTCGCCCGCTGACGGAACTCGTCGCCGAACATCTGAGGATCGGCTGAGGTCAGGATCGCCTGGTCGGCGGCATGGACCCGGGCGAGCAGAGCCTGCCTTCGCTCCACGTCCAGTTCCGCCAGCACCTCATCCAGCAGAAGCACCGGCCATTCCCCGGTGCGCTCCCGTATCCAATCGACCTCGGCCAACTTGAGGGCCAGCATCGCCGTCCGGGTCTGGCCGCGTGAACCATACAGCCCCAGGTCGATTCCATTGGCCTGGAGGCGAAACTCGTCGCGGTGGGGCCCGGTCAGGGTAACGCCCCGGGCGATCTCCTCGTCCCGCAGATGCTCCAGGGCTGAGAGTAGGGTTTCGCGAATCTCCGCATGAGCGATGCCAACGTGGTAGAGGGGCGCCGCCAGCGGCAAGCCCAGTTGTCCCTCAGGTTGTGGCCGGGGGTCGCAAGAGGGGAGGTATTCCAGCCGGAGGGTTTCGGCCTCATCGGTCAGGCGGCGGTGGATGGGCGCAGCCAATCGCTCGAGCTCTTGCAGTGCCAGCGCCCGGCCGCGAACCAGCGTCGCACCCAGGTCGGCGAGCTGTTGGTCCCAGTAGGTCAACTGGCTGGCCTCCTCGCCTCCGTTTTGGGCGCGAGGCCGCTCCTGGAGCTGCTTGAGCAACGCGTTGCGCTGCGTCAAGACGCGGGCATACCCCCCGACCGCCTCGGCATAGACCACGTCGGTCTGGGAGAGGGCGGCGTCGAGGTAGCGGCGCCGTTCGCCCGGCGATCCCTCGATCACCCGCAGGTCCTGCGGCAGGAATAGCACCGCGTTGAAGGCGCCCGCCAGGTCCCGCATGCGCCGCTTGAGGCCGTTG
The DNA here is from genome assembly GCA_964420755.1 of uncultured Anaerolineaceae bacterium. Lineage (GTDB taxonomy): Bacteria > Chloroflexota > Anaerolineae > Anaerolineales > E44-bin32 > DATEAV01. The sequence continues at coordinate 654 of CAYQUY010000179.1, read as the reverse complement.
ACCAGGACCTCCTTGTGCAGGTGCGGCTCCTCGGGCGACGGGGCAGGCCGCTGGATAAGGCGGATCTCGACCCGCTGGAGTTCCCCCTGGCGCTGGACCTCACCCACAATGCGGGCGAACGGCGCTGGATCGCGCAAGGCTAGGAAGTTGACCAGCTGCCGGTCGCTGGCGGCATGAGGCGAGGCGCCGCTGGCGAGGTAGTAGATGGCCTCCAGCAGGCTCGTCTTCCCCTGGGCATTGGCGCCGACGAGGAGCATCGGTCCCTGGGGCAGATCGGCTTCGAGGCGGACGAAGTTGCGGAAGTTGGTGAGCGAAAGGTGGCTGAGGCGCATCGGTGAGAGGATTGTAGCATAGCCGCGAGCGCGAGTCCGAAGGCAAGGTAGCTAGCCCGCGGTGGGGCCGGGATGATGGCGGGTAGCAGCGCATTCAGAAGAGCTGTGGCGGCAGGGGTGGGAGGTAACCCCCACCCCCCAGCCCTCCCCCTGGAAGGGGGAGGGTTAGGGTGAGGGTGGCACTCGGGCCTCTCCCGACGGCCAACCGTGTCATACATGTTGAGCGAGTCCCGCGCGTTGACTTCGGTGGATGCATCGCCGGCACAGACCCCCCGCCGGGGACTGCGGGGGGAGCGGGGGGCGCGTTGACTCTCGGCGTGCC
>CAYQUY010000178.1:0-5662 GCA_964420755.1 uncultured Anaerolineaceae bacterium | reverse complement strand
CAGCAGCGTCGCCGGCAGGAGCCAAGTCCGGAGCCCGCGCCAGCGGGGTTGCCAGCCCCTATTCATGTGTGAGGCGCCTTTCGGCGCTCTCTTGCCCATCTTTCACCCAAGACAAAGCCCCGGAGCATCTCTCTCCGGGGCAAGCGCAGGGCGAGGCAGGCCCTTCTGGGCCTCTTACGCAAAACCCCGAAGACCGATGATCTCCGGGGCGCATGGCAGCCCGGCTGCCCAAAGCCGCCAGGTTGCCGCCTTCTCCTTTCCGGACTGTACCGTCGGCCCCGGAGTCTCACCGGATCCTGCGCTCAAGGCGCTCGCGGGCTGTACCGCCGATCGGGAATCGGGCCTGCTGGCCCTCACCCTGCCCCGAAGGCATTTGTTCTGTTTGCTGCTATTATACCGCGACTAGACCGCGTGCAAGAACCAAGGGGGCTTGTCGGAGAACGCAGCTCCCCACGGACTTGTGCCTGCTGCAGACTCCAGATAGGCGGGTCTATGCAGGGTCATCCCTCAGGCAACCTTGTCTGGCGCGACCGTCTGCTTCTCATTTCCACCTGGGCAGTGGCCGTCTTCCTGGCCCTTGTCTGCTGGGCCTACCGCTCCGACGCCGACTCCTTGGAGGCAGGCGTCAGCCCTTGGCTGCAAACGGCGCCCCTGCTGGCGGTTGTCATCATTCCCCCCGGCGTCGCGCTCCTCGGCCTACACCACCGGGTGAAGCCACGTCTTCTATCGGCGGTGCGCGCGTTCCAGCAACCCGAGTGCTACTCGATCGTGTTATTCGCCTTCGCCCTTGGGCAAGCGGCCTTCCTCTTCCGGCCTGCCAGCCGAGCCCTGACCCTCGCCTCCGTGACGATTGTGAGCCTTATGGTCCTTTGGCTCTTCTACAGCAGAACAGAGGTGGATCACGAGGCGCTGATCCTGACGGGCAGCTGGTCCGTCTCGCTCCTGATTTCCCGGCGAATCGTGCAGATGTTCCCGGGGACGGTCGACCCCTTACGTGCCTCATGGGTGATGAAGGTCTTCGTCTCCTACCACGTCTTCATCCTTGCCCTGTTGGTCGCATTGCCACTAATCCTGCTGAGCCAAGCGTCCCGCAGCACGGCCCAGGCTTTTCTGCGTCGGATCGCGCCGGCCCTGCCGGGGCCTTTTGCCCTCGCTCTCGCGGCAACCTGCCTGGGCCTGACAGTCAGCCAGGTGATCGGCTTCGACGATATCCGCCTGATGCTCGTCACGCGCGCCAGCATGCTTGCCCTGGCGCTGGTAGCCGGCGCGCTGGTTCCGGCAATCCCCCTGGGCACTCTGCCGACCGTTCGGTCGCCCGACATGTCCAAGAGATGGTATGCGACCCTGCTTGGCCTGATCTGCCTCGGCTACGTGCTCCTCGCCGTGCGCATCCGTAGCGATTACATCAACCCGGACGGCTTCTCGTATCTGATGATTGCCCGGTACTATGCCGAAGGGCACCTCGTGGTGCGGGGCTACTGGTCCCCTCTGATTTCCTGGTTGATCGCCCCTGCCGTGGCGCTGGGCCCCGACCCCTATGCCGCCTTCAGGGTTCTGACCCAACTGTGCGGTCTCGCCTGGATCCTGCTCACCGTTTCGCTGGGCAAGCGGGCAGGCTTGGGCCGCCTCAGCCGCTTGGCCCTCTCCGTCGCCATGGCCCTCATCATCCTCACCAAGCAGTCCTATATGGTCACCCCTGACCTCCTGTCTGCTTGTGTCATGGCCCTGTATTTCATCTGCCTCACGCAACCTCGCCTCCTGGAGCGTCCCGTATGCTCCGGCATTCTCATAGGTCTTGTCGGGGCGGTGGCGTACTACGCGAAGTACTATAACTTCCCATTTCTCCTGGTTCACATCCCCATGTTCGGCTTCCTGCTATGGACGCAGAACCGAAGGACGAGGCCCGTCATACGAGTTGTGGCCTCGGGCTTGGCAACCTTCCTGCTCGCCTGCCTCCCCTGGGTTCTTGCCCTTGCCAGCCGCTACGGTTACCTCACTATCTCAACGAGCGGAGCGGTCAACCACGCGCTGATCGGGCCCGGCGCGTATGGCGATCCCTGCCGGAGCGCCCGACTATGTGACCAACCGGAGGATGTGCTCTTCCCGGGGGAGGATCCCCTGCCAGAGTACTACCGCGCCCTCGGCTGGAATCCCTTTGGAAGTCCGGAGAACTTCGGTCACCAGATCAGGTCGATTTGGGACAATCTGTCGCGGTGGGCAGGGGAAAGGGTCTTCGTGGTCGGAGCGCTACCCGCCGTGGCCCTCATCACGGTGGGGCTCTTCGCCCTGGCCATGTGGAAGGACGTCGGAAGGAGGCTGCGTTTAGGCTGGGCGTTCCTCACGGTCGCCCTGTACGCCGGAGGCTACATGCTCACCTTCCCCGTCGATTCTCGCTGCTATCTGGCGGTAGTTCCGATCATGACGATCGCCGTCTACTTCCTGCTGGAGCAGGCAACGCGCCGGCTTCTCGTGTTATGGCCTGCGGCGAAGAGCGTTGTCGCCCGAGGGATTCGGGCTCTGCTTCTGGCCGCGCCGATTCTGTCGTTTGCGTGGCTTGCGCCGTTGCTGGGACAGCTCCGCTATCAAGGCAATCCCTGCATGCAGCAGGATTCGCAGGCAATCGCCGACCTGCTCATCCCCCCGATCGCTGGGACCGATCCGGACATCCACGCCATCTCCTACTTCACCCGAGCGCGAACCTATGGCGTCGTGCCGCCGCGGACGCCAGCGCCCGATGCCAACGAAACGCTGAGCGAGACGCATGTCAGAACGTTCCTCGCAGCAGCCGACACTGACCTCGCCACCGCCCTACCCGACCTGTATGGCTATCAGCGGGTGGGCGAGGCGCGCGTATGCAACTCTACCTACGTCATCCTGCGCGTCCCCGACGGCTAGCTCGGCCATATGCGTGACACCACGGTGGGCTTGGGTCTAGCCGAATCCCTCAGCTTCAGTCAACCGTAGGTCTCGAGTGCGAGTGTTTATCCCACCGTCCTCGGTAGTCATCTGCTCATGGTCGTCTTGCCGCAAGGGTGAGACAACCAGGGCCCGCGCCGCCTCTCATCCGAACGGAACATCGAGATCTCCTCAGCGAGCTTGTCCCCTACGCGCTTCAGTGCCCCTTCCGTAACGGTCATTCCTTGCCAGCCGAGGCCATGTTTGCGATAATGACGGCCGGCCCCCGAAACGCTCTAGCGGGACATGTCTTTCGCACGGCAGATCCATCGCAAATAGGGGGTCACGACCGCGATCAGGCACGCAAGCGCGATGCCCATGACGACCGGCAGCGCTCATGGACGACTTCATCTCAATGCCGTGCGTGCAATCTGAGACTCGGCTCTCCTGTGGGGCATCTCGAACCACCAGGACCGAGGATAGGCAATGGGAATCGAACTATCGATCGTGATGCCGTGCCTGAATGAGGCGGAGACGATTGCTCAATGCATCCGCCAGGCCCACCAGGGCGCGAAGGCGGCAGGGGCGGAGTCGTACGAGGTCATCGTCTCCGACAACGGCAGCAGCGATGGTTCGCAGGAGATCGCGCGCGCGGAAGGGGCGACGGTCATCCATGCTGCCACGCGAGGCTACGGGGCTGCCCTCTCAGCGGGGATTGTGGCGGCAAGGGGCGAGTACGTGGTAATGGGGGATTCGGACGCTAGCTATGATTTCTCCAGGATTCAGCCGTTCCTGGAGAAGCTCCGAGGCGGCTACCAGCTAGTCATGGGTACCCGCCTCAAAGGGGAGATCGAGCCGGGCGCCATGCCCATGCTGCATCGCTACCTGGGAACTCCTGTCCTGACCTTCGTGGGGAACCTGCTATTCCGCGCCCGACTGAGCGACTACCACTGCGGCCTTCGAGGTTTCGAGCGGCGCGCTATCCAATCCCTTGGCCTTCGTACAGAGGGCATGGAATTCGCGAGCGAGATGGTCATCCGCGCCAGACTTGCGGGCTTGAAGATCACCGAAGTGCCGATAACGTACCGTCCTGCTGGGCGGACCAGGCGCCCGCATCTGAGGACCTGGCAAGACGGGTGGCGTCACCTCCGTTTCATGCTTCTCTATAGTCCCCGATGGGTGTTCCTATATCCCGGAGCAGTTCTCACCGTCATCGGGCTCCTCGCGACCTCGGTTCTTCTGGCAGGTCCTGTGAGAGTGGGGGCGACGGTTCTCGATATTCATACCCTGATGATCACAGCCACGATGCTCATCGTCGGTGTGCAACTCATTCTCTTGGCTGTGTTCGCCCGGGCATATGCCTCGAGGGCAGGGCTTCTACCCCGCAGCAAGCGGGTTGATACACTGCTTGACCGCTTCTCACTTGAACTCGGCCTGCTGGCAGGCCTTCTCGTCGGTCTCCTTGGACTGGCCTTGTACGCCGAAGGGTTGGTGATCTGGGGTCGGAACGCTTTTGGGCCTCTCATCCATTATCAGAACACTCTGAGAATCGTGATTGCGGGGACAACCTGCCTGATCCTTGGAACTGAGGTCTTCTTCGGGAGCTTCATCACCTCGCTGCTGAGCCTGCCCCCTTCCAACAGCGCCTCAGCCGATCGGCGACCAGAAAGAGGCGCATGACGAACCACGGATCTTGGATCGATGTGAGCTTGGACGTTGATGGGAGAGTCGGGCGCCTCTTCCACCGGAGATGCGCCCTGTGCCCAGGGCGGGCCCAGCCAAAGCTGGCCGCATGTTGCCGGATCATCTCTGAAGACGCCAGGTCATTGCCGGGGGAAGCTGCAAACATGACCCCTGTGTGCCCCGACCCTCCGCAAGGCGGTCGCGCTATTCTGGCGACAGTCGCTAGTGCGTTCTCGAGTTTCGCGTCCAGATCTCGGCCAGCGGCACCCCCTCTCGCTCGACGCGCCCAAGCAGGTCCATTCCGGCGGGCACTCCAAAGTCCCGACCCAAGCGTCGACAGAGAATGAGGAAATCGGGGCTATCGCCGGGTGCGTAGGGCAAGACCACCAAGTCGCTCCGAGCAAATGGAACGATCTGATCGGTTTCTTTGTTCGTCTCCACGACTGCATCTTCGTCGCCCACTGCGTTTACCCGTTCAATAGCCTCGCGAGACGATAAGCACCAGTAGTCCAGTTCGAAACGCCCGTTCGCGCCTCTGGTCCACCCAACAAGCGCGTTGTAGTACACGTATTCGTACGGATGTAGCGCCACAATGGCCACCAATCCAGGGATGAGCAGCAGAACCACAACGGCCTCGAACATGTGCGGTCTCCGCACTGCACTCATGATCCACTCAAGTCCCAGCCCACAGAAGACGAACCAAGCCGGAATCATGAATATGAGCTGACGCGCGTTGTCATATAGCACGCCGCCCTGCAGTATGTTCCACACAAGGGGGACCCCAAACCAGCAGCCAATCACGACCAGGCCCGCCCGCCATTGCCTTGTCCGAGGCGCCAGGATACCTCTGACCATGCCTGACACCCCAAGCAACAATGCGGGTATCGTGTACTGGATTCCCAGGATGACCAGCAAGTAATGCCACGGTAGCTCAGAAGGCCGGTATTCCTGGCCGAGATAGAGGGTATGCCCGCCCCAGGGAAAGGCCAACATAGTCCTCAGGCTCTCCGCGAACCGCCCGACGGGGTCACCCCAGAGAAAGGGCCAGCAAGCATAGGTCACGAGAAACGCAGTTGCCCCATAG
>CAYQUY010000177.1:0-5692 GCA_964420755.1 uncultured Anaerolineaceae bacterium | reverse complement strand
CCATTGTGACGGCCATGCAGGAGATCCCGCGGGGGGCGGAAATCAGCCCGGATATGGTCGGCACGATCCCGTTCCCGAGGGATCAAGTCGTGCAGACGATGATCGAGAACGACGTCAACCAGGTCATCGGCCGCCACGCCCGCATGACCATTCCCCAGGGTTCGCCCATTACCACTAACATGATCACCATGCGGGCGGGGGACGTCCTGGGCGCTGGCTCCGATGCCGCCATGGCCATCCCCTTTGGCTACACGGCCATTTCCATCCCGATGAGCCGCCTGTCGGGCGTGGCCTACGCTCTGCGCGAGGGGGACATGGTGGATGTGATCGTCACCATGCTGATGGTCGACCTGGATCCCGAGTTCCAGACCCTCCTGCCGGACATCACCGTCCTGCTGCTCGGTCCCGACCTGACCCTACGGACCGGGGCTATCTGCCAGGAATTGAGGTGGACAGATCGAGGGCCGGAGTGCACCAACCCCGAGCCGGCGCGAATGGGGCGGGCCGACGTCGAAGAAGGCACGGGCACCCCCTTGCTGCTGCAGCCGAACGGGGATCAGCGGCCTCGGCTGGTGACGCAGCGCCTGATCCAAAATGCCACGGTGCTCCATGTCGGTACCTTCACCTTTGAAGGCCAGACCGAGGCCACGGTTCCGGTGGCGGTGACAGAAGGCCAGACGGGGGCCCAGGCTACACCGGCCGCCCCGACGGGGCCGGAGCCTCCTGATATCGTCACCTTGATCGTGACGCCGCAGGACGCCTTGGCCCTGAACTGGGCCGTGATGTCTGGATCGTACGTGACCCTGACCCTGCGCGCCCCAGGCGACACGGCAGTGACCGAGACCATCAGCGTGACGCTGCAGTACCTGATGCAGAACTACAGCATCACTGTGCCCACCCGGCTGCCCTATGGGCTGGAGCCGGCGGTGACGAGCCCCGTCCCGCCTGTCTTGCCCAATGATGTGCAACCCGCCCAGGAGTGAGATTGGCGGATTGAGGCACGGAGTCGGTAATGGTAGAGAGCGCGGGCGACAAAGTCCGCATTCTGATCGTCGACGATCACGCGGAGACCCGGGAGAACATCCGCAAGCTGCTGCAGTTTGAGTCGGACTTTGAGGTCGTCGGCGGGGCGCGCTCAGGACAAGAGGCTCTGGAGCTGTCGCTCGAGACCCAGCCCGATGTCGTCCTGATGGACATCAATCTGCCTGACATGGACGGCATCGCCGCCACCAAGGCGCTGCTGGACGACGTTCCTTTCGCGCAGATCGTAATCGTCTCGGTCCAGAGCGATCCCCGCTACATCAACGAGGCGATGATTGCCGGGGCCCGGGCTTTCATTGCCAAGCCTCCCTCGGGCGACCAGCTTGTTTCGACCATCCGTCTGGTCGCCGACAAGGGCCGGCAGATGAAGGAGCGATGGAACGCGCCTCCGGTGCAGCCGGTGGTGCTCCCGCCGGGCATGGTGCCCGGAGGCGTCCGGCCCGAGGGGCGGCTGATCGCCGTCTACAGTGCCAAGGGCGGGGTGGGCGTGACGACCTTGGCCACCAACCTGGCCATCGGACTCAATGCCGCCGAGACGCCGGCCGTGCTGGTCGACACCTGCATGCAGTTTGGGGACGTTTCGGTCTTCCTGAACCTGCAAGTGAAGAACAGCATCGCCGACCTTGCCGCCAGGGTCGATGAGCTCGATGCCGATGTGGTCGAGGAAGTGCTCATGGCCCACGAGTCCGGTTTGCGGGTGCTGGCGGCGCCCCAGAGGCCGGAGCTGGCCGACGAAGTCAAGCCCGACCAGGTCCGCCAGGTGCTGCAATTCCTGAGGCGGGAGTTTGCCTACGTCATCGTCGACACGCACTCGGCCATGGACGACATGACCCTGGCTGTGCTGGACGTAGCCGATCTGCTGGTGGCCGTGGCCACGCCCGATATCCCGGCAATCAAGGATGCCCGGTTGCTCTTCGACCTTTTGGTGGCGCTGGAGTTCTCGCCTTCGAATGTGATCTTCGTCCTCAACAAGATGGACCGCCGTTGGGGAATCACGTCTGAGGCGGTGGGCGATAATCTGAAGCACGCGGTCGATGCCGAGATCCCCTACGATGAGAGGGCGGTCATCGCTTCCGTAAACCGCGGCGTCCCGCTTCTGATGGGGGATAAGAGCCGACCGCCTGCCAGGAACATCCTGGACTTGATGGGTACGATCAAGCAGCGGTTGGTCGCCAAGGCGAAGAGTGAGGAGGAGGCCAAGGAGGCCGAGCATCCGAAAGCGTTCAGCCGCTAGCAGGTTGCCCGTCACAACCCGCAAGGAGGTAAGTGGTGTCTCTGCTCAAGCGGATCGAAACAGGACAGGCTCAATCCGGACCCGCGCCTGCTCAGCCCGAGGCCCCCAGGCCTGCGGTGCCCCAGACCTCGCGCCTCGGTAACCTGAGCGGTCGCAGGGTAGCTCCTCCCGGGGCTGCCCAACGAGATACCTATTACGATCTGAAGACCCGGGTGCAGAACAAGCTGCTGGCCGAGCTTGACCCTTCGATGGACGTCAGCCAGACGGCCGAGGTGCGCCGGACGATTGAGGAGCTATTCGAGAACATCCTGACCGAGGAGAAGATCGTGCTCTCCCGGCCGGAACGGCGCCGGCTGTTTGAGCAGATTGTGGCCGAGATCCTTGGCCTTGGGCCGATCGAACCTCTGCTGGCCGACGAGACGATCACCGAGGTCATGGTCAATGGGGCCAAGAACATCTACGTCGAGCGCGGCGGCAAGATCTTCCGCGAGCAAGCGGCCTTCGAGAGCGATGACCACCTGATGCGTATCATCGACCGCATCGTGGCGCCGCTCGGCCGGCGCATCGACGAGTCCAGCCCCTATGTCGACGCCCGCTTGCCCGATGGGTCCCGGGTCAACGCCGTGATCCCGCCCATCTCTCTGGTTGGCCCGGCGTTGACCATCCGGAAGTTCGCCAAGAACCCCATCACGGTGGAGCAGCTGATCGAGTACGGGACGCTTACCCCGGAATCGATCGAGTTCCTGCGCGCCTGCGTGGTCGCCAAGATCAACATGATCATTTCGGGGGGCACAGGTTCCGGCAAGACCACGCTGCTCAACGTCCTCTCTCAGTACATCCCGGCGGACGAACGCATCATCACCATCGAGAACGCGGCCGAGCTTCAGCTGCGGCAGGAACATGTGGTCACCCTCGAATCCCGCCCCCCCAACATCGAGGGCCGAGGGGAAGTGACCATCCAGAACCTTGTGGTCAACTCGTTGCGCATGCGCCCAGACCGGATCATCGTCGGCGAGATTCGCGATGAAGCAGCCCTGGACATGCTGCAGGCCATGAACACCGGCCACGACGGCTCCATGACCACTGCCCACTCCAACAGCCCGCGCGATACCCTCTCCCGCATCGAAACCATGACCCTGATGGCAGGCATGGAGCTGCCGGTGCGGGCCATTCGGGAACAGATCGCCTCCGCCATCCAGCTGGTGGTCCACCTGGAGCGCTTGCGGGACGGCACTCGCAAGGTGATCCACATTTGCGATATCCAGGGCATGGAAGGCGATGTCATCACGATGGCCGATATCTTCGTCTTCGAGCAGACCGGTCTGGAGGACGGGCGTGTCATCGGCCGGTTGCGGCCCACAGGCCTGCGCCCGAAGTTCATGGACAAGCTGGAGCAAGCGGGCATCCACCTGCCGGCGTCCATCTTCGGCGTGGGCGAGAGGATGCGGTTCTAGGCCATGAACCCTTCTCTGATCCTTGTGGTCGGTGTGGGTGGGGGCGTCATCCTGTTCCTCGCGGGCGTGGTGATGTCCCTGTTCGGGAGCCGTTCCGCGGTGGAGGAACGCCTGATCGACGTCTCGAGTTCAGGGGCGGTTGTCGGTGGAGAGGAGATGCGGCTCAGCGCCTCGGCTCAGGCCGTTCAGTCGGCCAGAGACTTCCTCGGCCGCCTGGGTGAAGGGACCGACCGCTTCGAGGCGATTTCGCGGCAGTTGGCTCGGGCGGACCTGAAGTTCCGCCCCGCAGAGTACATCGTCTTGATCCTGGGCTCCGGCCTGCTTTGCGCTTTGTTGGGAACCATCCTGGGCAAGTCGATCGTCTTCGGCCTCTTGTCCGGGATCCTGGGCGCCTTCCTGCCTCCTCTGTACGTGGGCTCGGCCCAGAAGCGTCGCTTGAAGCAGTTTGACGACCAGCTGGGGGACATGCTCAATCTCATGGTCAACGGGCTGAGAGCGGGCTACTCCACCATGCAGGCCATGGAGGCCGTCAGCCGGGAGCTGCCTCCACCGATCAGCGACGAGTTCCGCCGGGTCGTTCAGGAGATGCAGCTGGGGATTGCCATGGAGGAGGCGCTGGACCATCTGCTGCGCCGCATCAGCAGCGAGGACCTGGACCTCGTGGTGACGGCGATCAACGTCCAGCGAGAGGTGGGCGGCAACCTGGCCGAAATCCTGGACACGATCTCGTTCACCATCCGGGAGCGGGTGCGCATCAAGGGCGAGATCTCCGCCTTGACGGCCCAAGGACGGATCACGGCCTGGGTGATCTCTTTGCTGCCGGTGGCCCTGATGGGGATTCTCTGGCTGGTGAACCGATCCTACATCATGCAGTTCTTCAATCCGGGAACCCGCACCTGCGGTATTGGCATGCTGGTGATTGCCGGGCTCATGGTGATCTCAGGTTTCTTCGCGGTTCAGAAGATCGTCGCGATCGACATCTAGCCGGGCGTGGATGGGCCGGAGGCCGGTATTCGGGTTGCCGCGGCCCGCGGAATCAGCAGGTGAAGCGTACCTGGGAGACCATCAAGGGCAGCGGTCTCCAGGAACAGGGCAGGTGAGATGAACGCCTTAGTGATCATCGTCTTGATCGTGATTGTGCTGGCGGTCATCCTGGTCATCGCGGGCATGAGGGCGCGCCAGCCAACCGACCCGATCCAGGCGCGGCTGAAGGACATCGGCGAGCGGGAAGTCCCCATGACGTTGGAGGAGATCGAGCTCTCCCAGGGCTTCTACGATCGCATCATCTTGCCCTTCTTCAACCGCATCGGCCAGTTCGCCTCGCGCTTCACGCCTCAGGCAACACTGCAGAACGCCCGGCGCAAGCTGGAGATGGCTGGGAATCCGATGCGAATGGATCCTGCGTTCTTCCTGGCGATGCGCTCCGTGCTCGCGGTGCTGTTCGGCGGCGTCCTGATCTTCGTCTTTGCGATGAGCAGGCGCAACTGGGCACAGGGCCTGGCGCTCACGGCGGCATTCACCGTGCTGGGCTTCTACTTTCCGGACCTGTGGCTGAGCAGCCGGATCAAGCGCCGGCAGAAGAACGTCTTCCGAGCGATGCCGGATGCGCTCGATCTGCTGACAATCTGTGTGGAAGCCGGGCTGGGTTTCGACGCGGCCATGGCCAAAGTCCACGAGAAGTGGGACGACGACTTGGCCTTGGAGCTCGGCCGAGTGATCCAGGAGATCCGTCTGGGGAAGCTGCGCCGGGAAGCCCTGCGGGACATGGCGGATCGGCTGGGGGTGGCAGAACTGACCAGCTTCGTGGCGGCTGTCATCCAGTCTGAGCAGCTCGGCGTGAGCATGTCGAAGGTGCTCAAGATCCAGTCCGATCAGATGCGCGTCCGTCGGCGGCAGCTGGCCGAGGAGGAAGCCCACAAGGCCCCAATCAAGATGGTCTTCCCCATCGGCTTGCTGCTGTCTC
>CAYQUY010000176.1:0-5707 GCA_964420755.1 uncultured Anaerolineaceae bacterium | reverse complement strand
CTGTGGCTTTATGCACGTCCAGACCTACGATTGTGATATGCTCGTTCATGAGCCGGCTCCTCCGCATGTGGATAGGCTTCGCTCTCACGCGACGCAACCCACGTATTATTGCCCAGGTCGCCGGCTCGTCCATCTTATCTAGCGTACAACCAAAGTCGTAGGCCCCAGGGCGTACGACGGGACCAGGGATGAGCCAAAGGGCCGATCGCGAGATCGGCCTTTGGTTCTGTCGGGATTCGACCCTGTGGGGGACGCCTTACCCAGCGGAAAGCGCTATAAATGAAGCGGATCTCTCCCCCGATGTCGCGGGCGGCAGGCGACGAGCGGGCTTTGCTCGTCGCTGGCTTTTCCCCGGGCGGGGGTGATCGAGCAGCCGTCATGCAAGGAAAGGGTGAACGATGGAATCTCTGCCGGAACGCATCTCCCGAAAGGCCATCCCCGAAGGACTGGACAGGGCCAGGGCCGTCGGGGCCCCTCCAAGCACCGGCCTCGGCGCAGATCGGCGTCTGATTCCACAGCCTCCGACCCGAACCGGGCTGGAAGCCAGAAGGCCCCCGGTGGGGGCACCTGTGCAGGCCGCCCCGATGGCTGGTGAGGCCAGGATGGGCGGAAGACCGCTCTCCCGACCCCGCGTGATTTGCGTCGTCAATCGCAAAGGGGGCGTGGGAAAGACGACCTGCTCCTTCAACCTGGCCGGCGCACTTGCCCACATGGGGCATCAGGTCCTGGTTGTGGACCTGGATCCCATGGGCAGTCTGTGTCGGTCGCTGCAGATCCTCCCGGGGAAGATCAGCCTCTCGGACTTGTTGGTCGGCGTTGGCGGTTGGCTGGGAGATCTGATCCGACCAACGCATGTCAAGAACCTGAGTGTCATTCCGGGGGATCCGAACCTGAGAACCCTGGAGATGAGGCACGGTACGTCGGTGGGCTTGCGACTAGCGTTGCGCGAGAAGCTATCCGAGCTCCTGAAGCAGAAGCCATATCCCTACGTAATCGTCGACTGTCCACCCAGCCTGGGATTGATCTCCGGCAATGCGTTGATCGCTGCGACGGAGGCCCTGATCCCGGTGGATGGATCGACTTACGGCATGGGTCCTCTGCTGGACACGCTTGGCATCATCCACCTGGTTCGCAGCAACGTCAATCGGGGCCTGTCCATCGTCGGGATCCTGCTCAACAACATCGACATGGGAACTCTCTACGACCGCACGGTGCGGGAGGTCCTGAGGCATCAGTATGGGTCGGGGCTCTTCAAGACCGTCGTCCCGTCCTCACCGGAGGCCGATGAGTCGTCCCAGCTGGGAGAGCCGGTCGTCCGCTACTCGCCCCAGTGCTGGATGGCAAAGTCCTATCTGCAGCTGGCGGAGGAGATCCTGGCGAGGAGGCCACGGAATGTCGGATGACGGCCTGCGCCTGAGGGAGTCCCTGCTCGAGTCGCTCAGGGCCAAGCCGCTGCTGATTGAGGCCGAGGCAGGTCTTCACGCGCCGGGATTCGGGGACAGGCAGCAGAAGCTCCTCAGCCGGATGGTTCAGACGCTCGAGAGTGGGGCGCTGCTGGCAGAGGCCGACCGGCTGGCCTACCCGGCCGCCGAGAGTGAGGTCATCCGCAAGTTCCGGGCTGCGATGGCGAACACCCTGAAGGGCGGAGAGAACCTGGCGGAGGCCGAGCGAGACCTGCTCGAATCGCTTGGTTTTGAGCGACTGGGATCCCTCCGGACGAAGATGCAGGCCCATCTGAACGGACCGACGCAGGTGCCTGAACAGGACGTGGAGATCTACGTCCCAGCCGGCAAGGGAACCAGCCAGGCGTTCAAGCAGGCCATCGAGCGGCAGGTGAGGAGCCTCACCGGGAAGCCTGACGTCATCCTGCCGGAGACGAGGGAACCGGAGCCGTCTGCCCTGCGCAGCCGGGAGCAGGGGAAGAGCCAGCCCGCCCTGCCTCGAGAGGACGAGGCACTGCCGCGCTGGATGCCTCCAGCGGCACAAGGGAGCCGGCGCAAGAGTCAGACTGAGGCAGTACCTCCGACGGATGTAACACCTGGCCGGCGGCCCGCGGCACCCCAGCCCGCCCAGGTTACAACGCTGGCCGCCAAGCCCGGGACGAAGGCGGATGCCTCGCAAGGGCTCAACTGGCTGAATCCCGTGCCCTTCCTGACGAGCGCTCTCGAGGAAATCGGCGTCGAGGATGACGGCTTCGGCTTCCTGTTGAAGTACGGCAAGTACGCGCCAACGGGTCGGACCTCGCAGTTCATCGTCGGGGGCCTGGGTCTGGGCGACCTCTCCCAGCGGCTGACATCATGGCTGGAGGCGCAGGGACCGACCGAGTACCAGGTGCAGGTCGTCGACGACGGTTCGGGCGAGCTGACGATCTACCTCGCCTCGGCCGTCGGAGCGAATGGGGTATAGGGGCATGCCGCGGGCCAGGGTTGCTGACGAACGCATGAGGCAATCGTCTGTGGGCAGACCGGGCGTGGTTCTATCGAGACTCGGAGGCCACGCCCCAGCCGGCCAGCTGGGTCGCCTGAGCGTGCGCCGGACCCGTGAAGCGGGATTGAGCGGAACACCCCGAGGCCAAGCCGGGCTCTCGCATGGCAAACGGGTGCTGGCCAGGGGTGATGGTCGGGAGGCGCGGACGTGAGAGTGGCGAGGGCGGATCGCGGCGATCGAGGCAAGATCCGCGTCCTGCTGGTGGACGACAGCCGGCGATTCCGCGGCGAGATGAGGCAGCTGCTCTCGACGGTCCACCGGATCCAGGTGGTGGGCGAAGCCGCAACCGGGCGGCAGGGCGTCGACCTCGCCCTCGATCTTCATCCCGACGTTGTCCTCATGGACCAGAACATGCCCGGGATATCGGGCGTCTCGGCCACCCGGCGCATCAAGGCGAAATCGCCGGGGACCCGGGTCCTGTTCCTGGCCGCCGAGCCCACCTGGCGCGCCGCGGCGCTGCGGGCAGGCTCAGAGGCGTACTTCGTCAAAGGGGAGAACATCCAGGCACTGCTGAATGCCCTGGTTTCATGCCCTGCGCCGACCGGTGCCCGGGAGGCGAAGCGGGGCATTGCTGGAAAACGAGGCGAGACGCGTCGGGGGACGGCCGGCTGGAAGGTCGGCGGTCCCCTACTCGCTCTTCTGCTGCTGGCCACTCTCGTGCTCTACCCGGCGCGCACCGTTCAGACCATTGCCCTGGTGCTGGGGCTGATGTTCTTCGCCTATGGCCTGAAGTACTACGCCAGCGTTGCGGTGATCCTGCTTGCCCTGAGCGGGACAAACGGCAATGGCAACGGGAATGGCAACGGGAATGGCAACGGCAATGGTAATGGCAATGGTCTCAGAAAGAAGAACGGGAACGGCAATGGGAACGGGCTCAGAAAGAAGAACGGGAACGGCAATGGCCATGGCCTGATCAGGAGGATGAACGGAAACGGCAATGGTCTGAAGAAACTCGGCGCGCCGGCTGGTGGGACGAATGGCGGGGAAGCAGATTCTGCCTCCGTGGGTTCACTCATCAATCGGATCCGGCGAGCGATGGGGCTTGACCCCAACGGCGGCGGGAACGGCCACAACGGAGTCCACGCTCCGAATGGTCACAAGAACGGCAACGGGGGTAACGGTTTCAAGCTGCGGCCGGAGGACCAGCCTTTCGTCTCCATTCACCTGCCTCTCTACAACGAAGAGAGAGTGGTTGACCGGCTGCTGGAGGCCTGCACGCAGCTGGACTACCAGAACTACGAGATCATCGTCGCCGACGATTCGCGGGACGAGACCCTATACCGTCTCGAGAGGTGGGCGAAGCACCCACGGGTGAAGATCTCTCATCGCATCAACCGTTCGGGCTTCAAGGGGGCGGCCCTCAAGCTGGCAACCGAAGTGACCGATCCTCGGGCCCAGTTTGTAGTGGTCTTTGACGCGGACTTCCTCCCACCGCCGGATGTCCTGCATCAGTTCCTTTCTTACTTCCTCGACACCAACGGCGGCAATGGCCATGGTCCAGGAGCGCCCACCCTGGTCGATGAGCGCCTGGCCGTGGTTCAGGGATACCAGTGGCACGTTCTAAACGCCTCGGAGAACTGGATCACCAAGGGCATTCGCACCGAGTTCGCAGGCTCCTACGTGGTCGAACGACCGGGGCAGGAGCTGACCGGTGGGATGAAGATGATCTCGGGCTCGGTCTTCATGATCCGAGCCGACGTCCTGCGGCGACTCGGCTGGGGCTATTCGATCACCGAGGACTGGGAGCTCACCCTTCGTCTCTATCTCGAGGGCTTCCGCATCCTCTTCACCCCGTTCATCCAGGCGCCCGCCGAATGCGTTTCGGGTTTCAAGCAGCTGGCTCGCCAGCGCATGCGCTGGGCCGAAGGCCATACCTACAACGTCAAGCGCTACTTCTGGCCTGTCCTGCGATCGCCCAGGTTGACGTTCCGGGAGAAGCTGGAGTTCGTCTACTACGCCCCTTACTACCTGCAGTCCGTCCTGTTCATCATCGGGACGCTCGCCTGGTTCGTTTCCGAGATCATTCTTCGAGGCCACTTGCCCTTCTGGAGCGAATTGCTCGGGTGGTCGCTGGTATTCTCGAACTCCTTTGCCTTGATCCTGATGAACACGACGGGGCTGTTCCTGGAGCGCGGCGTGCGCCGGAACTGGGCAGGCCTGATGTCCTTCCTCCTGCTCACCTTCCTGCTCGTCCCGTACCAGGCCTACGCCGCCCTCAAGGGCCTGGTGGAGCCCCGGGAAGGCGGTTGGTCCCGGACCCAGAAGACTGGCCTCATCACCGAAGTCATCGACCGGTTTGGCCTGGGGCCGAGGATGAAGCGGCTGCTTCCCAAGAAGAAGAAGCCGTCCGTCGATCTCGGCAAGCGCCTCGGGCTGCCTTTGGCTTCGATCACCCGGCACCTGCCGCCACCGGT
Source organism: uncultured Anaerolineaceae bacterium (assembly GCA_964420755.1). Taxonomy (GTDB): domain Bacteria; phylum Chloroflexota; class Anaerolineae; order Anaerolineales; family E44-bin32; genus DATEAV01. Next base: position 806 of record CAYQUY010000176.1, on the reverse strand, counting down.
GCGCCGCTTCCTCGGCCGGACCGGCCCAGGTTTCCGGATCGCCTCTGGCCTGGCCATGGGTCTGCTGCTGCTGGTCATCCTCGCGAGGAATGTCGTGCCGGCCAGCGCCGATGTGGGCACCGGAAACACCTTCTGGTTCTACAACGCCTCCACGCCGCAGCAGTACATGATGTACCAGACCTCGCCGACCGGCTCCGCGATGAGCTCCGGGTCAGATACGTCGTTCTACTCAGACACGTTTGCGGCGGGATGGTCGATCCAGGCGGGGACCACCACGGTCACCATCTACGCGGACAACCAATCGCCAAGCCTGGGCGAGACACACACATGGACCCTCTACGCCGGCAGCGGTACCTCGTGGACGCAGCTGGGCCAGGGCAGCGTGTATGTGCCGCCCTCAACGAGCGACTACGTGTCTCCCTCCTTCAGCACGAGCAGCTACGCGTTCAGCGCCGGGGAGCAGCTGAGGCTCGTTGGCACGGGCATCGGCATTGTGGAGATCTACTGGGACGGCGCCTACATTGGTTCGAAGATGCAGATCCCCGGGTTCACGGTTCCCGAGTCCGCCCTCATTCTCCTGGCAGCCGCGATCTTCGTCCCGATTGTAGCCAGCCAAGTCACGCGACGCCGGCGACTCGCCGTGCGGATCGTCTCAGTCCTCCTCCCGGTCCTGGCTTGCCTGGGACTGATGGGTCGGCAGGTCTTGCCCGCCGCGGCGGAGCCGGACGTCTTCTACCTGCGGGACACGACCACCAACGGGGCCACTCCCGCCGGCCAGGACATGAACCTCGTCCAGGGATCCAGCG
>CAYQUY010000175.1:0-5730 GCA_964420755.1 uncultured Anaerolineaceae bacterium | reverse complement strand
GTTGGACCGCCGTGGTTCACCCGTTCGGCAGGAGTTGCTCCCCGACCCCAATCGTCCGCCAGCGATGTCCACGGGACCTCTCAGGCTTCGGTAGCTGAGCCGGCTTCTCCCAGGAATGGCATGAAACAGCCCGCCCTCGGGGAATCGACTCGGACACGTGTGCATGGTTCTCTTCCACGGAGAGTGCGGTTCTACACCGTGGTGCTAGTACAGGAACATGGGCAGGGCCTTGAGGTCACCGATCCTGGGCAGATAGGCATCCGCGTCGTAGAACCGATCGACATCCACCTTACGAGCACCCTGCCGCGTTTCGGTCAGCGCTACATGTGTGTAACAGCCGTTGCGCAGGGCCACCAACCGCCCCGATAGGCCCTGGATCACCAGATTCGCGGCCAGCGTCCCATAGTTGAGCGCGACCATCAAGTCAAGCGCGTCCGGCGACCCCGAACGCATGAGGTAGCCGAACTGCTGGTAGATGATCTCCTCGCCGGTGATCTCCTTCAGGACGTCCCCGGTGATCTGGCCGATGCCCCCTAGTTTCTTGTGGCCGTAGGCATCCTCCACGCCTCGCTGGACGATCTCCCCGCCGATCATCTTCGCTCCCTCCGAGATCGTCGTCATGGCGTAGCCGCTCGGGTTCATCCTCTTATCCTGCAGCAGCAGCCGGCCCAGCTTCTCGGGGTCAAAAGGCACTTCCGAGATGATCGCCCGGTCGGTCCCCGCCAGATGCGCGGAGAACAGGGAGGTCGCCCCGCTGTTGCGGCCGAACAGCTCGATCACCGCCAGCCGCTCGTGAGAGCCTGCGCTGGTGCGGAGGTTGGTGATGAACTCGACGCTGCGCGAGACAGCCGTCGAGAAGCCAATGCAGTAGTCCGTCCCGGAGACGTCATTGTCCATCGTCTTGGGGATGGCCACGATGGGTATGCCCTCATCGTGCAGCCGCAAGCCATACGAAAGCGTATCGTCCCCGCCGATGGGGATCAGGCCCTCGATGCCTAGCTTGTCGAGGATCTCCAAGACGTGCGGCGTGAAGTCCTGCGGGCCTTCGCCTTTGACCTCCCCTTTGAGGAACTGCGGCGTGTCTTTGGCTTTGACCTTCGCCGGATTGGTGCGCGAGGTGTGCAGGAAGGTGCCGCCCGTCCTGGCAACGGTACGCACGGCCTCCCGGTCCAGCGCCAACGTGTTTCGGGCGACCGAGGCCGGGTCGTCCGGCTGACAGTCGAGCAGCCCCGCCCAACCTCGCCGGATGCCGACGACCAGGTGGCCCTCGTCTGTCAGACGTCGCACCACGGCCTTGATGGCTGCGTTCAAGCCCGGAACATCCCCCCCACCGGTGAGAATCCCGATGCGCATAGCTCCTCCTTCGGCGGGCGTTGCCACGGCGGAACCGCTTTCCGCCGCTCGTCCCCTGCCGCTCACGCGATTGCAGTGTCCCGCCTTTTCTTCCCTACCCTCGTCGCGCGTATGCTCCCTACGCCGACGACCCAGCATCAGATGCCTCGAGCAATCCCCTGTCTCCCCTGATGATACTTGAGTTTCCGCCGACGTGGAGGGGTGCGGCATTCCCCGCCCAGGCGTCTGCTCAAGGGGCCACACCACCGGGAGGGAATCCGCACACGAGGTGGTTGGGACTTCGCCCAACCACCGCATTCCCGGTCCCCTTCTCCGAGAAGGACGGTCCCTTGCCGCCCTGCTAGTGGATGTGGAGACGCTCTACGCGGACCATCTCCTTGCCCAGGAGACGGTCCAACTGGCTGTGGAGTTCGGCGCAGTAGCCGGTGGTGGAGTTCGGGAACTCGAGATGGTAACGGCGGGAGGACTCGTACACATGCAGGGCGAAGCGATCGTTGCCGGGGTATGATGTCAGCAGCCCATAGACCCGACGTAGCCTTCGCGCGTCCCGTTTTGGATCGCCCGAGGCGTAGAGGACGACGGTCAGCATCAGCGGATCCTGGCCAGCCGGCCGTGTCACCTCCGGCACCGGCGCAGGAACCGGAGCCGGACCGACTGCCTCCGGGTTCCAGCCATCCGGCACCAGACCCGTATCTGGGGAGGGGACGCCGAGCACGGGCTCGACTGGCACAAAGGACGGCCACTCAGCGTCCACGTGGGCTGGCTCCTCGGCCGGGAGATCCGGCGGCGGTCCATCCACCCACCCATTGGCGAGCGAATCCAGAGCCGAAGGCTCCTCGCCCGGTGGGGCCGAGGGCTCCCCCTGCCCTCCTGCGGGGACGGGAGCCAGCCCACCCTCAAGTGGACGCACCGAACCAAGGTCGGCCGTCATCTCCTCGACCAGGATCTTGGGGTCTCCTCGCTCGCTGTCTACCTTGCCTTTGACGACCACGATCACGTCCGGTTGGAGCCAGCGGGAGACATCCTTCCAGCTCCGGCTGAAGACGACCAGGTCGATGGCTCCCTGGACATCCTCGATCGCCACGAAACCCATGGCCTTGCCGGTCCGGGTTTGGTACGGTCGGATGCTGCTGACGACCCCGGCGACGCACACCTCCTGGCCATGGACAGCGTCCCGGAGTTCAGCGCTGAAGTGGGTGACCAGGCTGGCCAGCCTTTCCATGTGCGGCGTGAGCGGGTGATCAGAGATGTACAGCCCGAGCAATTCCTTCTCCCAGCTCAGCTGCTGGCGGCGGGGGATATCCGAGGTGGAGGGAGGCAGGCTGACGGATTCGGCTACGCCCGTGCCCGCGCCAAAGAGGGAAAGCTGGCCGATTTCCGCCGCCCGGTGATGAGCCGACGACAGGCTGATCACCCGGTCGAGCGCCTCGAGCAGCGCGATACGGCGCCCTAAGCTGTCCAACGCCCCCACGCGGACCAGACACTCCAGCGCCCGCTTGCCCACCTGCCTCAGGTCCACCCGGCGGGCAAAGTCATCCAGCGCCAGGAAGGGGCCGCCCCTCGCCCGCGCGTGCAGGATCGATTGCACGGCGGCCTCGCCGACGTTCTTGACCGCCCCCAGGCCGTAGCGGATGGCGGGCTTTTTGCCTGGCCGGTCCTCGATCTCAAAGTCCAGCCCGCTGGCGTTGATGTCCGGGGCCAGGACCTCGATCCCCATCCGGCGACAATCGGCCACATACAGGGCGACCTTGTCAGTGTCATGCTTGAAGACCGACAGGGAGGCGGTCATGTACTCGACCGGGAAGTGAGTCTTCAAGTAGGCGGTCTCAACGCAGATGACGGCGTAGTCGGCGGCATGCCCCTTGGGGAAGCCGTAGCGGGCGAAGGCTTCCCAGTTGTCGAAGACAGCGTTGGCCACCTCTTGGGAAACGCCCTTCTCCCGGGCACCGGTCACGAACTTCTCCCTCTCGTTCCGCAGGGCTTCGGCCTTCTTCTTGGCGACCGATTTGCGCAGGTTGTCCGCCTCGGCTGGCGTATACCCCGCCAAGTTCATGGCCGTGTACATGATCTGTTCCTGGTAGACCGTGATCCCATACGTCTCCTGGAGGATCGCCTCCAGGGCCGGGTGATGGTAGGCCACTGGCTCCTCGCCATGCATGCGGCGGATGTAGTCGGGGATGAACTCCATCGGCCCCGGCCGGTAGAGGGCCACCATGGCAGTGACATGCGCCAGCGTGCGGGGCTTCATCTCCATCAGGTAGCGGCGCATCCCCGCCCCTTCGACCTGGAAGACACCCAGGACCTCCCCCCGGCCCAGCAGCTCATAGGTGGCCGGGTCATCGAGGGGGATGGAATGAATGTCCAGGTGGACCCCGTGGCGCTCGGCGATTCGCTCGCAGGCCCGCTGCATCACCGTCAGGGTCGAGAGGCCGAGGAAGTCGACCTTGAGCAAGCCCAGGGATTCGACAACCTGCATCTCAAACTGCGTCACGCCCCCGATGGGGCTGTCTTCCGCCGCCTTGGTCGGACGATGGAGAGGGAGGTACTCGAGGAGCGGCCGATCGGTGATGATCACTCCTGCGGCGTGGGTGCCGGCGTTGCGGGCGGCGCCCTCCAGCCGGGCGGCAGTATCCACCAGCTCCTTGAGATAGGGCGTGGCTTCGTAGGCCTCGCGGAACGGGGCCACAGTCTCAAGCGCCTCAGGGATCGACACCGGCTTGCCAGGGATGTTGGGAATCAGCTTGGCGACCCGATCCACCTCGGGGAGCGGAATATCCAAGACGCGGCCGACATCGCGGATGGCGGCCCGGGCGCCAAGCGTCCCGAAGGTGATGATCTGGGCCACCTTGTCCCGGCCATACTTCTGGGCAGCGTACTCCAGCATCCGGTGGCGCAGGTCATCCTGGAAGTCCAGATCGACATCGGGCATCGAGACGCGCCCGGGGTTGAGGAAGCGCTCGAAGAGGAGGCCGTGCTGGATAGGATCGACCAGTGTGATCTCGAGACAGTAGGCGACGATCGAGCCGGCGGCCGAGCCGCGCGCGTTGTACCAGATGCCTTGCTCGCGAGCGTAGCGGCACAGGTCCCAAACAATCAGGAAGTACGTGTCGAACCCCATCTGGTGGATGATGCCCAGCTCGTAGTCTAGCCGGGCACGCCTGGCCGGATCGTCGGCCTTGAGGCCAAACCGCTTGCGCAGACCGGCCTCGCACAGGCTGCGGAGGTAGCTCTCCGGCGTGCCGCCCTCCGGGACGGGGAACGCCGGGAGGTGATAGCCCTTGAACCCCAGGTCAACAGCACAACGTTCGGCGATCCAGAGCGTATTCTCGATCGCTCCCGGCACGTGCCCGAACAGGGCCCGCATCTCCTCCGCGCTCCTCAGGTAGTAGGAGGGGTCGGTCATGCGCATCCGATCCGGGTCGGACAGGACGGAGCCAGTCTGGATGCAGAGCAGGATGTCCTGGAGACCGGCGTCGTCGGGGCTGATGTAGTGAACATCGTTGGTGGCCACGAACCGGACCGGGTAGTGGGCGGCAAGCCCAAGCATGGCCCTGTTGACGGCGGGGAGCTCCGGGATGGCGTGATCCTGCAACTCGAGGAAGAAGTGGTCCCGGCCGAAGACCTGCAGGTAAAAGTCCATCAGCCTCCGGACGTCAGCCTCGCGCCCATCGGCCAGCGCCCGAGGGATCTCGCCCGACATGCAGCCCGAAGTGCAGATCAGCCCCTGGCTGTGCTCGGCCAGGAACTCATGATCGATCCGGGGGCGGTAATAGAAGCCTTCGAGCTGGGCCGCGGTGGCTATCTGTAGCAGATTGCGGTAGCCTGTCTCGTTCTCCGCCAGGAGGCCGAGATGGTAGGCGCGCGTGTCTCGCTGGGGATCGCGGTCGCTCATCCGTCGCGGCGCCAGGTAGGCTTCCATGCCGACGATAGGCTTGATGCCAGCCTCCGTGGCCGCGTTGTAGAACTCGATCACACCGAACATGGTGCCGTGGTCTGTCAAGGCAATGGCCGGCATCCCCAGGTCCTTGGCGCGTTGAATGAGCGCCGGGATGCGGCTCAATCCATCAAGCAGCGAGTACTCTGAATGCACGTGCAGGTGGACGAAGGACATGAGCGGCCTGAGCCCGAGACCGTGTCCTTCGGATCCGGGCCACGGCGCATTATAGCCAACCAACGGCAGACGCGCCAGCCTTGGGTGGACATGAAAGAAACCCGGCGTCTCGCAGACACCGGGTTTCGCGCTGAAGCCCGTTGGACGACCCGCCGCGCTAGACCGCAGGGGCCTCCGGCGGGGCGGGCGGAGCGGGCGGCGCCGGCAACGCCGGGCTGGCCGGGCCAAGGTAGGGTTGGCTGCCGAAGCGCGTCAGGACCACGGCG
>CAYQUY010000174.1:0-5735 GCA_964420755.1 uncultured Anaerolineaceae bacterium | reverse complement strand
TGCTTTCAGGCGATGTGGTACGTGACGACCCAGAAGCATGGCGTCAGTGCTCTGGGCTGTAACGAGTGCTGGGTCTGGGGAGCTACCGTACGGCATGGGCCTGGCAGCATAAGCTGCGGCGTGCGATGATCCTCCCCGGGCGCGACCGCCTCCGAGGTGCAGTGGAGGTGGATGAGATCTCGTCGGTGGCGAGCGGTCGGGCAAACATGGGCGCGGTGCGGCCGGCAAGTCCATCGTCGTGGTCGCGGCGGAGGAGGACGGGGCCCAGATTGTCGGCGCCCTCCACCTGGCCCGTCCGGTAGCCGTTGCGGTAGCGCCCCTGGCTGCCGCGCTGGTAGCGCTCGCGGCCCAGCGCATCGCGCTGTTCCGACTCCAGGGCCTCTTGCAGCACCAGCCGGGCGGCCAGACTGAGCAAGGTGGAAGTCGGGGCCGCCTCTGTCTCCAGACCCTCGCTCAGAAAGTCAGCCAGGCTCTGGCGCATCTGCTTACTCGGTGCTATGCTCCTGCTCGGCATGGGTCGGTCCTTTCTGCCCCTCCGGGGCTGGTGATGAGTCTCACCACAAGGATAGCCCATGCCCTTCGTTTTTACAGCACTATAGGGACATTACCCAGCGCTAGATCCGCTACCAGTTGCTTGAGGCGACGATTCTCATCCTCCAACTGCCGCAACCGCGGGATCTCCGCCCCCCCAACTTCCCATAGCGCTGCTTCCAGCGGAAAAAAGTGCCCTCCGGAATCCCCAGCTTCCGACAGATCTCCCCCACCGGCGTCCCCGACTCCGCCTGCTGCAGGGCGAACACAATCTGGGGCTCCGTGTACCGTTTGCGCTTCACTCTCCTGGCCCTCCCGTGAGCAGCACAGTCCGCGCTACACTCTCATCCCAAGTGGACCAGGTTTCGGGGTGCAGACCATTCTGGTACCCGAAGTCCGCACTTCGGACTCACCGTCATGCCGAAGACGAGCAGTCAAACTGGCTTTGTGCACATCATGCTCCGGTCAATCAACTCGATGGGATGGTAACATCGGATGTCAGACCTACCCTTTGCCCGGAGGCCGGAGGCGATCTGGAGGGCACAGCCGGAATTCCCCACGGCAACGATATCTGCCCCGGAGGCCAGAATGTTCCCGATCTTCCGCTCCTGGATTCTGCGTGCGGCTTCCGAGTGGAATATGTTGTAGGTCCCCGCCGAGCCGCAACACATCGTGGCTTCGTGCAGAGGAACGAATTCCAGCCCCTGGATGGACTGCACGAGCTTGAGCGGGATATCGCTGATGCCCTGCCCGTGCACCAGGTGACAGGCCTCGTGGTAGGTGACCTTGGCGCGGCGCCCGGGCCATACCCAATGGCTCTTCACCGAGGGGTTCTCTTGCAGCAACTGCCAGACGACTTCATGGATATCGCGGAACTTCGGGCCGACCTCCCGCACCGCGGGATGATCGGCAAACCGGTGGGTGTAGCTTTTCATGAAATACCCGCACCCCGCGGCGTTCACCGCAACCACGTCAACGTCCAGGTTCCGAAAGCGCTCGCAGTTCGCGACGGCCATCGCTTCGGAGGCCCGTCGATCCCCCATGCAGTCATGAATGGCGCCGCAGCAGGACTCGCTCTCCGGTACCACCACCTCGGCGCCCAGCTTGCGCAGCACCGACACCATGGCCAGGTTGACCTCGGCAAACATGTGGTCGTTGATGCACCCAAGGAAGACCCCCACGCGCAGCTTCCTTCTCTCCCCCTCGGCCGACGAAGCGGCCGGGAGCCGCTCGCGCGCCAACCGTTGCGAAGAAGGACGGAACGGGATCCGTTTGGCCAGAAGTCTGACCATGATCCTCTTCCTTTCCGGCAGCAGATACCTCAGTGGCGTGTTCTGCGCGATCCAGACCGCGCCGGTCGCCTTGGCGGCCGCCAGGAACAGGGTCAGGAGCCGCATCTTCCGGGGGTTGTCAACGGGCATTTCCTTCACAAAGGCCTCCAGTTGGCCTCGGTACTTCGGATCGTGGTCAAACAGGACTCCTCTGAGTCCCTCCAACATCTGCGGGTACCGGATGTCCGCAGGGCAGGAGGTGGCGCAGCCCAGGCAGCCCAGGCACGTATCCAGTTCGTGCTGCACCGTCACGTCGGCATACGGAACCTTATCGAGGAGGCGGATCGTCCCTTCGCTGAGGCTCTTCATCAGGCGGATCCGGCCGCGCGGGGAAGAGGTGAAGCGGCCGGTCGTGCTGTAAGTGGGGCAGTCCTGCAGGCATAGCCCGCAGCTCATGCAGCGGTCCAGTTCGCGGTTCGCCTCGCCCATGGCCGAGCGGAGGTCATCCATCGTCAGACGCTCCTTCCCAGCCGGGCACCGACGAACGTGGCGTACTCGATGTTCCGCGGGGTCAGGCAATCCCCGATCCGGTGCACGGGCTTCCCGAGGGATTCCACTTCGGCGTGCAGTCCGGTGTGCGCCTTGCGCGGATACAGGACTACGACGCTGTCGATGCCCTCGATCTCCCGGTCGGTGTCCGCGTAGTTGTCTCGCAGGTGCACAGAGCGGCGGCCGATCTCGATCAGCCGGTAGTTGGGATACACCGGGATGTCGTTGCGATAGAATACCTGGTACATGCGACTCCTCAGCAGCGACATCTCGAAGTGGCACCCAGGTTGGGAGAATTCCGTGACTACGCGGAGCTTCTTCCCGATCTTCACCAGCCAAGCCGCCGTCGAGGCGCCCCGCTGGTGCCCGTCGTTGTCGATCAGCAAGACGGATCTGCCCAGGCGCTCTGGATTGGGGAACGCAGTTTCCAGAGTGAATACCTGCGGCCGGTCAATCCCGGGCACCTCGCGCGGCAGGTACGGTTCCGACCCGGTGGCCAGCACGATTTCATCCGGGCCCTCCGCCCGAATCGTCTCACCGGTGACCCAGGTGTTGAGGCGCACCGCAACCCCCGCCCGGTACACCTGGCGGGAAAGGTTCCGGGCCACCGTGCCGAGCTCCAGGCACAGCGGCATCTGCTCTGCCAGCAGGATCTGGCCGCCAAGCTCATGGTGTTCGTCGAAGAGAGCCACTTCGTGACCCCGGGCGGCGGCCACGTGGGCAAAAGCCATGCCGGCCGGGCCGCCGCCAACGACCATGATCTTCTTGCGAGGCGCGGCATCACAGTGGTCCCGCCACACTAGCTCACGGCCGGTGAAGGGATTCTGGATGCAGGTGACGTGCTGCCCACGGTTGACCCGGCCCATGCAGGCCTGCGCACAACCCACGCAATAGCAGATATCCTCTTCACGCTGGTTCGCCGTCTTCCGAAGGAACTCGGGGTCCGCGATGGAGGCGCGCGTCATGCCAGCCATGTCCATCATCCCCGCCGCCAAGAGATCCTCGGCCTGGCGCGGGTTGATGATCCGCCCGGCATGCAAGACCGGAACCGAAACGGCTTCACGGATACGAGCCGCCCGTGAAGCCATGTGACCAGCCTTGTCGTCCATGGTACCGTAGTGGTGGATCAGACTCCGGCCGATGAACTCATGGCTTCCGGTAATATCCAGATAGTCCACGAGCTCCTCCTGTACCAGCGTCCGGCAGATCCGGATGTAATCGTCGTTGGAAAGGCTCTCGGGCAGGAAGTCGTCGCAGCCGATGCGCACGCCCAGCGGGTATCCCGGACCTGTCTTCTCGCGGATCGCCACCAGGATGTCCCGCAGGAAGTTGAGGCGTTTGTCGAAATCGCCGCCGTACCGGTCGGTGCGGACATTATGGAGCGGAGACAGGAAGCGGTGGATCAGGTAGCCATGCGCTGCGGCAACCTGCACCCCATGCGCCCCGTTTCCCATGCAGACGAGAGCGGTATCCGCAAACCCCCGGATCACCGAGGCAATGCACTCCCGGTCCATGGCATGCGAGGTGCCGATCAGCCCCTCGCAGACAAAGGGCTGGTTGCTAGGCTGAATGTTGGGCGCTTTCTCCATCACCCCGGCGTGCGTGCCTCCGCCTCCGCTGTGGAATAACTGGGCGAACAGCACGGTCCCGTAAGGGGCGAGCCGCGCGCACAGTTGCCTCAGCCCCTCCGCGAAACAGGGCTGCCACCCACAGAGTTCGTGATCGGTCTCGCTACCCGACGGATGCACATTGACCGCTTCGGTGACAATCAGGCCGACGCCGCCCCGGGCCTTGGCTTCCAGAAACGCAGTCAGCTTCTCCCCCGGGCCTCCGTTCTCCGCCAGCACCGTGGTGTGAGAGGAAACGAAGACGCGGTTGCGAATCGTGACCGGACCGATTCGCAAAGGGGTGAAGAGATGCGGGAACTGCTTCAGGACGTCCGGAGACACGGTATCGCGGCTCGGGCACAGGCTGTCCGTTCCCCTGTTTGGTGCCGTGGACACGATGGAACCCTCCGTCAGGCGCAATAGCCGCTCTCCTCGGGTCATCGGGAGACTTCCGCGTCGAGGCTATCGAAGATCTTCACGCTCTCGCCCGCCCACACACTGAAGCACGCGGCATGGTCTACGTAGATCAGGAGTTCGTCGGGCTCGTCCTCATAGCGGAAGCCGCCGGCCGGGGTCTGCGTGTCCACCACGAAATCGCAGAACGTCAGCGCCGCCTCCTTGGCCCGTTTGTCGCCGGTCAGCGCGTAGTACCAGGCCGAAGCCAACGCGCTCTTCCCGCTTCCCCAGAAGGAGAAGCTGTCCTTGTAGCAGCGCAGCTTGAAGTCGAAAAACCGTCCCGCGTGGTCAAGGTAGGACCGGTCTCCGGTTGCCTGGTACATCTTGCACATCAGCAGCATGGCGAACCCGACCTCCCAGTAGCACTGCCGTGGCTGCGTGGTGTCGATGAACTCCGCCTTTGGATCATCAGCTTCGGTGACGAGCCTGCCGTCGCGCGTCATCTGGAAGTAGAACCGGTCTTCCCGCGGCTGCTGGTCGAGCATGTCAATCGAGCACCTCGCGATCCTGGTCGCCGCGTCCAGGTTCCCGAAGATCAGCGCCGATACGCCCGTCCACGCCGTCGACAGCGAGCGGACCCACGGGGCGCCCGCGAAATGCGGAAGGCCACCGCAGGGGGCCATGTTCGACAACAGGAAGGACATCACCGGGTAGGAGAGGTCGAAACGCCCGAGCAGATGCGCTCCCTGAAAGAACCACGAATGCTTGTACAGGTCGCCGTTGTAGTTCACCAGGCGGCCGTCGGCCTGCAGTTTGCTCGTGTCCTTCACCCAGTTCAGCAGCCGCATCGCCTCGGTGAAGCGCCCCCCCAACTGCCAGGAGAGCGCCTGCTTGTGAAACGCATCCACCGCGTATCCCTCCCACATGTATCCTCCGTCGGGGAGCTGAAAACTGATCTGGTAGTCCACTGCCTTACGGCATGCGGCTCGGTAGGCATTCCATCTGTCCTGCATTTTGTATCTCCTTTGTAACTTACTGGCTCTGATTTTGGACACCTGGTTCGAGAGGTTATGGTGTGACCGCGTACCCCATCGGCATCAGCCGTCTGACCTGTCAGCGCCCCTCTGCGGCCTTTCGCCTCCTGCTTACGGCGCCTGAAGGAACTGGCGGATGGCCTCCGCCACCCGCGGATGCGCATCTATGGCGTAGGTGCCAAGGATCTCATACCCGTCCAGAGCGCCGTCGGCTAGGGCCCGCTTGATGACCGTCAGCTCCCGCTCCAGCCGGTCCAGCGGGATGGGAGCGGGAATCGAGTAGTCCCGCATGTAGACCCCCAGGTGGAGGTGCTGGCCGGGGAACAGTTCGCGGCACTGCTCCAGGT
>CAYQUY010000173.1:0-5736 GCA_964420755.1 uncultured Anaerolineaceae bacterium | reverse complement strand
CGGCAGCCAAGGCGATCTTCCAGCGCGGCGCGGATCAAGACGCGTTCGGCCGCCAGGTGCGAGGCGCCGATGGCGATGCGCTGCGTTTGGCCGGGCAGCATCAGCCGCTGGGCGGCGGCAACGAGATTGTCTTCCTTTAGCGGCTTGAAGAGGATGTCGAGCGGCCCGAGGCTGAAGCCGCACCGCCGTTCACGGTCGAGGCTTGCCAGGAGGACGGGGATGCCAAGAGTGTCCGGGGAGGACTTCAGGGCGCCGAGGACCTGCCAGCTGTCGCGGTCGGGCGTCACCGCGTCCAGAAGGATGGCCGCGGGATGGAACTGCAAGGCAAGCGCGGGGATCTCCTTGGGGCGGGTGACGCCTTGGACACGAAAGCCTTCGACATCCAGGCGCTCACGGTACTGATCGAGTACCGCCGGTTCGTCGTCAGCGGCCAGAATGAGTGGGCGACCGACGGGGTCCGTCGACGCGGGCTCGGCGGGCAGGTTGAAGGGGGTTGAGCCTGCTTGATTGGGCATCAACTGCTCTGGTGCAAGAAACGTGCGATCCGTAGGCACGGGCATCGACGTCAATCGATCTGTAAGCTTAGCAGCCCCTGGCCGATCTCCGGCTGCAGGATGGGATACGTGAGGCTGTCGCAATCCAGGTTGCCTTCGCCCGGAGCAAGCGGTCGTTCGAGGGGCCATTCCGCCGCCCGAGAGAGCCTCGCATGCCGTCTCATCGTACACGATGCCGACTGGAACGCAAAGGGTGAATTCGTCGGGGTGGCACGGACCTCGGAGGCTGACTACCGACTCTGACCGATTTCGATGGGGCGCGGGTAACAAAGAGCCGCCCAGCGCGATCGCAGGGCGGCCCACGTCCCTCATCTGGAGCGGGTGAAGGGACTCGAACCCTCGGATGGTAGCTTGGGAAGCTACTGCCTTACCGCTTGGCGACACCCGCCGGAACGCCTGGCATTATAGGGGGGCGCAGGGGGGTTGTCAAGACAGACGCCGCCGGAGCAGGTCGAGGGCGATGGTCGCCGCCCACGTGGGGGCGCTGACAGGCGAGCCACCGTAGCTGCGCTCAAGCCTTTCCTCTCCCTCGGGCGACCGCAGGACCAGCATCAAGCGGGCGCGCCCGGCCTGAAGGGCCAGGGAGACGCCGAGGCCTACCTCCGCTCCAACCTCCCGACAGCGCCTGCCCAGCGCGAGAACGAGCGCCTCAGTGTCGACCTCACCGCTCAGAACCTCGCCGCCAAGGTAGCTACCCCCGCGCTGAGCCAGAGCGGCGGAAACCGTCCCATGTGTTCCGTGTTCGACGGTCGTCACCCGCCAGCCTCTGCCTTCAGCCGCTCGTAAGGCAACGTCCTCCAAGGTGTCTTTGTCCACGCCGAACACGGCCTTGCCCAGCCGAGTCCGGACCTCGGTCTCCACCTGCTCGATCATTGCGGCGGCCCGGGAAGAGTGCTCAGCCTTGGCCGTGATGCGGACGTCCACTCGTCCGGGATAGGCGGATAGCCCGACCGTTGGATTGGCCAGCCTCTCCAAGTCCTGGATGCGATCATCCAGAGACGATTCGCCCACGCCGGCCGTGTGAACCAGACGGCTCTGGATGACCTCCTGGAGCCCAAAGCGCCGGCGGAGGTAGGGGACGACGTCCTGCTCCAGGAGGAAGGACATCTCCTCGGGCACACCGGGAAGGGCGATCACGCAGCTTGGGCCGCGCTCGACGATGAAGGCGGGCGCCGTGCCAACCGGATTCGGGATGGGGATCGCGCCGGCGGGAACAAAGGCCTGGCGGCGATTGTTCTCCGTTGGGGTGCGCCCGTACTGGGCGAAGCGCTCCTGGATCTGCTCCCATAGCTCCGGCACGAACTCTGTGGTCACATTGATGGCGGCGGCGACTGCCTCTCGGGTCGGATCGTCGACGGTGGGGCCCAGACCGCCGGTCGTGATGACCACCTGAGAGCGGGCCAGGCTCTCGCGGACCGCTTCCGCGATCCGTTCCAGGTTATCGCCTACGGTCGTGGTGCGGAAGAGATCCAGCCCGAGGTCTCGCAGCCTGCGGGCGATGACACGGGTGTTGGTGTCCGCGATTTCGCCCAGGAGGAGTTCGGTGCCGATGGTGACGATCTCTGCGTTCATCTCAGACGACGTTGTACTCCCGGATCAACCTACCCGCGGAGAATCGCGCCAGGTCCAGGCCGGAGACGTCGACGGAACGCGCCTGTCCCTCGAGAACGAATTCGGCCATGAGCTTTCCGGCGATCGGGCCGTGCATGAAACCGTGCCCGGAGAAGCCGCCCACCAACCAGAAGCCCTCGACCGGCGTCGCCCCGAAGATCGGATGGGCATCCGGCGTGACCTCGTAGAGCCCGGCCCAGCCGGACAACCTTCCCGTCCCCTCGAGGATCGGCATTCGATTCGCGGCCGCCTCCATCGCCACGACCTCCCAGTCCTTATCGATACGCTGATCGAAGCCGGGCTTCTCCCCAGGGTTCGACATGCCGGTCAGGATCCCTTCACCCTCGCGATGGAAGTACAGCGATTGGGCGAAGTCAATGATGAAGGGGAAATCCGCGGGCAGTTCGGGGATGGGGGTCGTGGTGACCATTTGTCGGCGCACGGGGATGACGGGGACGTCCAGGCCAGCCATCTGTCCCACCAATCCCATCCACGGACCCGCTGCGTTGACCACCGCGCCGCAGGCGACGCGCGCATCGCGCGTACGCACGGCGGCAATGCGGTTGCCCTGGATGTCGATCCCGACGACCTCGGAATCGGTGACGAGGCGGGCCCCCAGCTCGCGCGCCCGTTGCGCGTACCCCGTGACCACACTGTTGGGATCGGCCAGGCCATCTTTCGCGTGGTAGGTCCCTGCGAGGGCATCAGGAAAGCGCATCAGGGGCAGCCGCTTCCGAACCTCATCGCCCGACCACCACTCCGTGGCGACTCCCAGCCGTCGCTGCAGGGCGACATTCTGCTCAAACGCCTGAACGTCCTCGGGACGGGTGAGGACGAACAGGTAACCACATTGGCGGTACAGGCAGTCCCGGCCGGTCTCCTCGGGGAAATGCTCGAGGATCGCCAGGCTGGCTATCGAGAGGCGGATGTTGACTTCGGTCGCGAACTGATACCGCACACCACCCGCGCAGCGCCCCGTGGCGCCCTGTCCGAAGTAGGAATCCCGCTCTAGGAGCAAGACGCTGCCCGCGCCCGCTTTGGCGAGGTGGTAGGCCGTGCTCGCTCCCATGACCCCTCCACCGATGACCACAACATCCGCGGAAGCAGGCAACTCGGGGGGCATGCGTTTCTTCTCGAAGCGGCTTGGGCGAGGCTACTGCCCTAGCAGAGTGGTCAACAAGCGCTTTCCGCCGCGGCCTGGGCCAACTGGTCCGGCGTGACGACGGGGCCGAACTTCTCGCGCAGCGCCACAAGACCTGCGCGCTGCCGGTCGTAGATCTGGAAGAGCCTCTCCGGCAGTTCTTCTCCTTGGCATACGCCTGCCGCTGGACATCGATCCGACCAATGATGTTGTCCAGGTACAAGGAAAACTGCCGTTCGTACAGCTCGCGCGGGTATTCCTTGGCAATGAGCGTTGTGAACAGATTCTCAAGGTCTACGTAGAGGGGGATATGGCCGATCGGCGTCTCGATCGCATCCACCTCACCGTGCGCCCGGCGTTCGAGCCAGGTCAGCCAGACGCGCACATCCCGCTTCTCCCCGAGCAGCTTGTTGCCCTCGCCGCCGCGGGCCCCATGGGTTAGGAAGTAGTTCAGCCCGGCCAGGATTGGTCGCCCGGCAGGGCTGAACTTCTTCGAGTTGAAGAATCGGAACTGGGCCTCCATGTAGTCGCCCAGCGGGCCCGGAATGAAAGGCTCATTGGCCCACGGCTGTCGGCGGACGCCCTTCGCTCCCACCTCCGTTGCCGTTGCCGCTGAGACCACGGAAGCGCCAATGACCACCCCCTCGTCAGGGGTTCTGGCGACCAACACCGGAGGCATGGTGTCACTGTCCCGACCGCTGTAGGTAATCACCTTGACCGGGACGCCAGCCGGATCCGTTGCCATCTTGATGCTGTAATTCTCGATGGCTGAGCACAGCAGGGTGCAGCGAGCGTTCGGGTGCGAGACCGGGATCTCCTTGCCCTTGGCGTCCTTCTTGCCCGGATGCCATTCCCCTTGGAAGTTGTAACCGCCGGTGGGCGGCTCGTCGCCGTCCCCGACCCAGCGCGGCTTTCCCTGCGGGTCGATCAGGACATTCGTCCAGATGACTTCCGCTCCCTGATCCCGAAGGGACTTCATCAGCAAGGGGTCGCCTTCGTAGTTCACATCCTGAACAATGCCGAAGATGCCGATCTCGGGATTGATGGCCCGAAGTGTTCCATCGTCTGCGATCCACATCTGGGCCAGGTCATCGCCGATGAAGTCGGTCCCGACCATGGCCGTGGTGGTCTTGCCACAACCGCTTGGCGCCGCGCCGGCGAAGAAAGTCATGCGGCCGCCCGGCCCGCGCAATCCGGTGATGAACATATGCTCGGAGAGCTCGCGCTCCTGGCGGTGGTATGTGCAGAGGTCCACGGCAAAGCGGTGATTGCCCTTCTTGAGCAGCAGTGTATTGCCGGCGTACGTGCAGAACAGGGCAAAGGTGGTCAGCCAGCTTCGATCCATGAACACCCGGGCGTAGGGCAGATCCTCAGCGCGGTTTGGCCCTTCGCTGTGAACGTTGGTGAAGAAGACCCCGGCCCGTTCCACCTCTTCGTCAAATGAGTCATACGCGTTGAAGTACAGCAGATTGGCACTGTGCATGACATAGGTGGAACTGGTGAGCTCCAGGGCGGGGATTGCCGCCTGCGCCCCGACGGGTCCGCGGCTGAAGAACCCGACCAGCATCATCTTGCCGCGCATGATCCCGCGCATGTGCTTCTCGACGTACTCGTGCCCCTCCTGACGCAGGACGTGTTGAGCCAGGACGCTCACCTCCTCGTCCGGGTTCACGATATAGAAGGTCCGATCGATGATGCGGGCCTGTTCGTCCGGGAGATCGAAGTGGATCGTATGATCCCTCATCGGGAGTTCCCGCTCTTCGCCCTTCTCCAGACTCATCTGCCGGACCCGCAGCAGATCCTCCGGGGAACCGCTGTTCACAAACACCGTGTCCGGATCGCACATGGCGATGGCGTTGGCGATCTTCAGCAGGGCTTCCTCGCTCGTGATGCGATCCACCTTGGCCCGGTTCGCCGCGTCCAGCTTGCGGTCGAACAGCGCCCCGGCCTCCACAATCGTGCAGATGCCCCCGATGGCGGAGAGGATGTCGGTACCCTTCTTGATCTCCAGCATATCCCTGGCTCCCAAGTGACTTCCCGGAATGCCGCACCTTCGGCCGCGCGGATGAGGCCCTCCGTGGCCCCTGGTTTGGCACACCCAGACCCTGCCTCACACAGCCCGCAAGTGGCGACCGCCGAGGCAAACGAAGTCAAGACTCATCTGCCCGGCGGACGCGGGCAGATTGTCGTTACTCTACGGCGTGATTGCGGCCAGGACAAGACGCACTTGAGCGGCAGCCCTTGGCAGCTGAGGCTCTTCCGTCACTCTGCTGGATCGCGATCAGGCGGCCCGGCTCGGCCATCCCTCGTCAGCCCTTGTCAGGCTGTGGTTGGCTTTGAAGGAAACTCGCCCGCGACGCCCTGGGGGTGGGCTCGGCAGGCACGGGACCGCTGGCGGTAGTGATTGTTGGCGATCACCCTGCTTCTTGC
>CAYQUY010000172.1:0-5764 GCA_964420755.1 uncultured Anaerolineaceae bacterium | reverse complement strand
GCCGGCAAGCGGGCCAAGGTTGCCGTTTCAGCCCTGCGGGATGGGATTGACCCGGTCGGGGCCTGCGTTGGGCTTCGGGGCGTGCGCATACAGTCGATCGTGCGCGACCTGAACGACGAGAAGATCGACGTGATCGAGTGGAATCCCGAGGCGGCCGCGTTCATCGCCAAGGCATTGAGCCCAGCTCGCGTCTCCGGGGTGTATCTGGATGACGACCCTGCAAGGGGCAAGACGGCCATCGTCGTTGTTCCCGAGGACCAGCTCAGCCTGGCCATCGGCCGCGCCGGGGTCAATGCCCGGCTGGCGGCTCGCCTGACCAACTGGCGGGTCGACATCATGAGCCTGCCGGAGGCGGCTGCCGAATCGCTCAAACGACTCTCGACGGATCCGGCCTACGCCGACCTGGCGCAGTCGGAGGCCACGGCCGTGTCTCAGGTGGAAGCGATTCTGCTCAAGAAGGCCGAGAACCGGCCGGTCACGCCCGAGGAGTACCATGTCCTGACCTCTTTCGTCGACCGGGTGGAGCGAGAGGTCCGGGCCCGCGAGAGCGCTGTTCGCCGCGCCCGTGAAGAGAAGCTGGCGCAAGTCCGAGCCGAGATTCCGGCCGGAGCCTACCAGACCCGAATCGACGAGGTTGGCCTCTCGGCACGGATCCTCAATTTGCTCGTCCCGGCGGGGTACGAGACGGCCGGTCAGGTCCTCGAGCGATTGGCGCTGGACCCGGACGCGATTCTGGGGCTGGCGGGCATCGGGCCCAAGTCGGTCGAGGAGATCACTGAGGTTCTGCGCTCGTTCCCGTACCCGGTGCCGGAAGCTGTCGAGGAGGTCCCTGCCGAGGTTGAGCTGCCGCAACCAGTCGCGGTCGAGCCCACAGCTCCCGTCGAGGTGGAAGGGATTCCCGAGGCGAAGTTGGAAGCTGGACCGATACCCATCGAGATGCCAGCCGCTTTGGCGGGACCCGCCCCGGCGGATGAAGTCGTGGAAGAGGTCGAGGCCCCGGCCCAGCTTCAGCCGGCGGAGGTGGTTTCTCCGGCGATAGAGTTCGAGGCTTCGACCTTGGAGATTGAGCCTGCGGCAGAAGGCGAGGAGGAAGAAGAAGTCGAGCCGCTGGCGGCTGAAGGGAAGAAGCGCAAGAAGAGCAAGAAGGGAGCTCGGGTCGTCGAATTCGATCCCGAGCTGGGGGAGATGGTAGTGCGCCGCCGGCGCAAGCCGGGCCGGGCTGGCGAATTGGAGAACCTGGACGAGTTTACAGAGTAGGCGAGGTCATCGCCAACCGCGAGTTCGATACCGTGCCGTCTGAAAAGGGGCGTCGCCGCCCGCATGTCCCTCAGCGGACGTGCGTGGGTTGTCGCCAGGTGCTGGCCAAGCGCTCGCTGATCCGCGTCGTCCGCGGTCCGGATGGGGTACACGTCGATCCGACGGGCAAGGCTCCGGGCCGGGGCGCCTACCTGCACGACCAGAGGTCGTGTTGGGAGGCGGCCCTTAGGGGGGCGCTGGGCAGGGCCTTGCGAACGGACCTGCCGCCCGAGGTCCGCCGGGAGCTGGCGGCCTACGCCAGCAGCTTGACAGACGGGGGGCATGGCTGAGGCAAGCCTGTCGCACGGAATGGTTCATGAGCGAGTGAAGCTTATCGGGCCGATCCCCTAGCACGGGCCCACTCGCTCGACGCGGCTGGCCACCTCGTGCCGGAGGTGCGTTATGAGCGAGAATGGCCACAAAGTGATCGAGATCCCCGCCAGCCTGACTGTTCGCAATCTGGCGGAGCGGATCGAAGCCAGCCCCATCGATGTCATCAAACAGCTGATGGCCAACGGTGTGATGGCCAACATCAACCAGCAGATCGACTACGATACCGCCGCCATCGTTGTCGAGGAGTTTGGATTCGAGGCCCGGCCGACGCAGGCGCCCGAGCCTGAGGCCGCTGAGGAGCAGGGTGCCGCTCCCCAATGGCGGCAGCTGATCAGCGATGAGGATCCCAATGCCCTGGTGGACCGAGCGCCCGTGGTCACCATTCTGGGACATGTCGATCATGGCAAGACGACGCTGCTGGATGCCATCCGGGAGACGGACGTGGCGGAGGGCGAGGCTGGCGGCATCACCCAGCACATTGCCGCCTATCAGGTCCGCCACCACAACCGCCTGATCACGTTCCTGGACACACCTGGCCACGCCGCTTTCACCGCCATGCGAGCCCGGGGTGCCCAGGGGGCGGATATCGCCGTGCTGGTAGTTGCTGCGGACGACGGCGTCATGCCCCAGACACGAGAGGCCCTGGCTCACGCTCGGGCGGCGCGCGTGAAGGTCGTCGTTGCGCTCAACAAAGTTGACAAGGCCAATGCCAACCCGGACGCGGTCAAGCAGCAGCTGGCTGACATCGGCTTGGTCCCGGATGACTGGGGAGGCGATACGATGATCGTGCCCGTCTCGGCGAAGAAGCAGACGGGGATCGAAGACCTGCTGGAGGCGATCGTGCTCGTGGCCGACTCGATCCAGATCAAGGCCAACCCCAATGGAAAGCTCTTCGGCACGGTGATCGAGGCCGAACTTGACAAGTCGAAGGGCGTGGTGGCCACGCTGCTCGTCCAGAACGGCACCCTGCGCACAGGAGATGTTCTGATCGCTGGCACGGCCACTGGCCATGTGCGGGCCATGTTCGACTTCCAGGGCAACCAGATCCAGGAGGCGACCCCGTCCACGCCGGTCTCGGTCCTTGGCCTTTCGGACGTGCCGGCGGCGGGCGAGGTCTTCGTGCGCACCGAGTCGGAACGCGAGGCCAAGGCGATGGCCGCCGAACGTCGCCTGCGGGCCCAGGAAGCGGAAAGCCGGCCGCGGGCAGTCAAGACGCTAGACCAGATCTTCGATGCCTTCCAGAAGGGTGAGACTCAAGAGCTGCGTCTGGTGGTCAAGGCCGATGTGCAGGGCTCTCTCGAGCCGATTGTCTCGTCGCTGGCTGAGCTCAGCGCCGGCGAGATCAAGGTGAATGTCCTGCATGCCGCCACCGGCAACATCAGCGAGAACGACGTAATGCTGGCGGTGGCCTCGGACGCCATCGTCATTGGCTTCAATGTCGCCACCGATCAGGGGGCGCGACGGATGGCCGACGCCGAGGGCGTGGACATCCGCGACTACGACATCATCTACCGGCTGACGGAAGACGTCGAGAAGGCTCTCAAGGGCATGCTCGAGCCTGAGGTGCGCAAGGTGGCGATCGGACGGGCCGAGGTGCGGGCGATATTCCGCATACCCAAGATCGGCAACATCGCTGGCTGCCTGGTCACCCAGGGCGAGATCCGGCGCAACGCGCGGGTGCGTGTCCTGCGCGGCGGCGAGGAGATCTTTGATGGCGCTGTGGCCTCGCTGAAACATGAGAAAGAAGACGTCAAGGAGATCCGCCAGGGCTTCGAGTGTGGCGTGGGGATCAAAGGCTTCACCGAATTCGAGAAGGGCGACATCCTCGAGGCCTACACTCAGGAGCAGGTAGCGGTCGAGTGAGGTAGGCGCGATGACCAGTGAGGCCCGCGCCCGGCGCATCGGAGACCGGATCCGGGAGGAGCTCGCCGAAATCCTGAGGCGGGAGGCGGCCGACCCGCGTCTGGAGGGCGTCAGTGTGACCGGCGTAGATGTCGATCGGGAGCTGGCCTTCGCCACGGTCCACGTCGTCTCGGTCAGCCTTTCCGACCGGGCGGAGGAGATTCTGGCCGGCCTCGAGCGGGCCCGCGGCTTCCTGCGCAGCGAGCTGGCCAGGCGTATCCCTCTGCGCAGCTTCCCTCAGCTGCGTTTCCGGTGGGATGCTTCGGTCGATCGGGGGGCGCGCATCGAGGACTTGCTGGCGTCGCTCCGGGACGAGCAAATCCGGCGGGCAGGGGATAAGGATGAAGGCTGATTTCAAGGAGGCCGCCGCCACGCTCGAGCAGGCCAGCCGGGTCGTCGTCGTCAGCCACGTCCGCCCTGACGGCGACGGCGTTGGCTCGCTGCTGGCCATGACCCACCTGCTGGAGAAGATGGGCAAAGAGGCGGCCCCAGTGCTCGCCGACGGGGTGCCCGCCCGCTTCCGCTTCCTGCCGGGCGCGGACCGAGTGGCAAAGGCGCTTCCGCAGCAGGCATCGTTGACGGTCGCCGTCGATTGCTCCGACCCGGAGCGGATCGGATTCCCACCGGATCGCCTGCCAGGGGGCTGCGCGCTGAGCTTCGATCATCACGCCACGAACACTCACTTCGCCCGGACCAATGTCGTCGATGCCGACGCTGTGGCCACGGCGGAAGTGCTGTACGATTTCGCTCTTGATCGAGGGCTGCCTCTTGACGCCGAACTGGCGACCAACCTTCTGACGGGAATCGTCACCGATACCATCGGCTTCCGCACCCCCAATGTCACTCCCAAGGTGCTGCGCATGGTCGCTTCCCTGATAGAGGCAGGCGCCTCGCTCGCCGACGTCTATGACCGGGCGCTCAACCGTCGCAGCCTGTCCGCGGCCCGATACTGGGGATTTGGCCTGGCGAGTCTGGGTCTGGAGGACGGGGTGGTCTGGGCCACGCTGACGGCCGAGGATCGCAAGAAGGCGGGATATCCCGGCGCGGACGACGCTGACCTCATCAACATCCTGGGGACACTCGAAGGGGCGGAGGTAGCGTTGGCGTTCGTTGAGCAGCCCGGCGGCAAGGTCAAAGTGAGCTGGAGGTCACGCTCGGAGCTGGATGTGGCTGCCCTTGCCCAGCAGTTTGGCGGCGGAGGGCACGAACCGGCCGCGGGCGCGATGATCGAGGGGAGTCTCGAACATGTCAAGGCGCGGGTGCTTTCCGCCACGAGAGCGCTCATGCGGCCCGTGCCGGGGACAGGTCAATGAAGGAATACGGATTGATCATTGTTGACAAGCCGGTGGGCCCGACCTCGCACAACGTGGTCAGCCTGGTGAAGAAGGGCACCAAGGTTCGCAAGGTGGGTCACGCGGGCACTCTCGACCCTCGGGCTTCGGGGGTGCTGGTCTTGTGTCTGGGGGCGGCCACTCGCTTGAGCGAGTATCTCTCCACCTCGACCAAGACCTACGAGGCCGCCATCCGTTTTGGGAGCGCCACGCGCACCTACGACGCGGAGGGAGAGATCACCCGCCAGACTGGCGTCAGCCCTCGGCTGAGGGAGATCGAAGCGGTGCTGCCGTCTTTCCTGGGCGAGATCGACCAGGTGCCACCGCCTTTCAGCGCGATCAAGATCAGAGGCAAGAAGGCCTACGAGGTGGCCCGTGATGGGCACGAGCCCGATCTGTCGCCGCGCAAGGTGACGGTCCACCGGCTGGAGGTGCTGGCCTACGATCCGCCGGACCTCGGCCTGCGGGTGGTTTGCTCCGCGGGCACCTACATTCGATCGCTGGCTCATGACCTGGGAGTGAAGCTGTCTTCCGGGGCGCATCTTGCCGGGCTGCGGCGCAGCCAAGCCGGCCCGTTCACCCTGGAGGACGCGATTCCCCTGCCAAAGCTCGAGGTGGCCTTCCTGACCGGGAAGTGGGAGCAGTACGTCCGGCAGGCTGCCGACGCCTTGCCGGAGTTCCCTTCCATCCCCGTCGACGCGGAAGGCCAGGAGCGACTGCGCTTCGGACACCGCATTCCCGCACAACCAGGCTCGCAAGGCATGGCCAAGGCGGTCAACCAGGAGGGCGAGTTGATCGCCATCCTGGAGGCGGTGGAAGGGGGAGCGGAGTGGCACCCGCGAAAGGTGTTCCTGGGGTAGTGCCGGGCATGGAGCACGCGCAGGACCTTGGCCAACTCCATC
>CAYQUY010000171.1:0-5833 GCA_964420755.1 uncultured Anaerolineaceae bacterium | reverse complement strand
TCTGGCGTCTATCCATGAGCCGAAGACGCTGATCGTAACGGTCAATGCAGGTTCTGTTCCGGCCGGACACTGGGCGCTGGATCCTGCCATTGGCGGAGGCAGGATCATCGGAGAGGGATGCCACTTCGTTGACCTCCTCCGCTTTCTTCTTGGTTCGCCGATTGTGGGCGTGCAGGCGGTTTCGGCATGTGACACCTCGGGCGCGCCGGCGGATGACCGGATGACCTTCACGCTCGCGTTTGGCGACGGGTCGGTGGGGACGGTGGCGGGCGTGCTTGCCGGGAGTGAGACGGCCTTGGGGGTGCTGCCCTCCGGCACCGCCAACGTCTGGGCCCAGGAGATGGGACTGCCCCGGCTTTCCTGGACGAATTGGTTCGCGCTGGAGGAGAGTGCCGCCCGGTTGGCGCGCGGGCGAATCCGCAACGTGGACATTGGCGAATGCAATGGGCGGTCCTTCCTGATGTGGTCGGGGGTTGGGCTGGACGCGCGTATCGTGAACAGCATTGAGCCTCGGGAACGGTGGGAAAAGGTGCTAGCCACGGCCCACTATGCGGTGCTGGCGGTCTGGAATGCGAGTTCATGGGATGGGATCGACCTGCGTGTCCGCGCGGGCGGCCAGGAGTGGAATGATCGTTTCCTCGTTGCCGTGGCGAGCAACATCCGCTCCTACGCCGGGGGCCTGCTTGAGCTCTCGCCGGAGGCGATGGTCGACGATGGGCTGCTCGACTTCTGGCTGATCGGGGGCCGATCCCTGACCGACGCCGTCACCCGCGTGGTGCAGGTGCTGTTGGGCAGGCACGAGGAGTCGCCGGGAGTTGTCCACGTTAAGGCAGCGGAGGCGACCTTTGAATCGGACTCAAGCTTCGAGATGCAGTTTGACGGAGAGCCGTGCACGGTAGGCTCCCCGGCGCATTTCCGCGTCCGCAAGCAGGCTCTCCGTGCCCTGGTTCCCCAGAAGGGCACAAAGCCTCTCTTCTCCGCGGAGGCAAGCTGATGGCCGACTTCATCACGGTCTGGCTTCCGCGTCCTGGAATGCTAGATCCGGTGTCGGCTTGCGCCTCTCATCTACTATTGCCAGGATGATGAAGGCTGTGTCGTCTCTGCGGTTCCGCAAGCCAAGACCTGGATGCCTATGGACGGGCATCGGTGCCGCAATGGGCCTCGGCTTGGTTATCGCTGCTCTCGCGGGGACCAGCGCCCTCCACTCGATCAGGGGAGGGCCGGCAGCGCCCGCGCCCGTTGTGACTGTCCTGCTGCTGCCCACGCCGACATCCACGCCAATCCCTGTGCCCACCTCCACCCTGGCGCCGACCGCACCGCCGAGCCCGACCCTGGATCCAAACGCCGGGGCTGCGTTCAGGGTGGGAGACCTGGCGGAGGTGACAGGAACCGGAGGCGAAGGGCTGCGGCTGCGGAGTGAGCCCAACCTCGACGCACCTATCAACCTGGTCGCCGTGGAGAACGAAGTCTTCGAGGTCCGGGAGGCGCCCCGCCAGGCCGACGGATACGTTTGGGTATACCTGGTCAACCCCTTTGACCCAACGATGAATGGCTGGGCTGTGGCAGCGTACTTGAGGCCGCTCAGTTCCCCGTGAGTTGCACGTTTGCAGGGTGCAGACTATCATAGCCGCCGCTTGCGGTTGGGCCGGCATTGAATCCAGGACCAGAGCATGCTGCCGTGCGGAGCGGGGAAGGTTCGCACGGGGCCGAAGCCTGCGTGGTCCGGGGGCTTATGGCGGGTAGGTCAAGCGGAATGGGCAGGGACCCTCTCGGAGGAAGGGCATGAGCCAGGCGTTGGATGATCTCCTCAGCATCGCCGAGCGCGCCTACGTGCGCATGCAAGCTGGTGAGCTCATCTCGCAATGCTTGGATCAGGGAGACCAGGCGCCGTTGGACAACCTGGTGCAGCAGCTGGTTCTGGCGGGAGCTTCTTCCCTATTGATCCTCCGGGAGATACTGGAGGAGATGCGGTCCACGCGGTCGACGCTGCGACAGGAAGGTCTGGCGGTGAGGCAGGATCTTAGGGAGGCATTGGCAGGATTTGGGCTGCATCTGCCGAAGCTTCTGTCTGCGGACCCGCCTGAGGCATTTCGGCGTATCTGTGGGCAAGGCTTGCGAGAAGAGATCCGGGATGCCGCCGGAGAGCTCACGCCCGAGGACCAGGCTGTGTTGGACGAGATCTGCGTGGACGCGGGCCAGCGGGTGGCGAAGATCGCCGCCCGTTTGGCAGTGCTGGGACATCTGGATAGCACAGTGCAGGATTGGCTGGCGAGTCTGGCGTACGAGGCAGTCCGGGCCAACCGGGGCGGTGAAGGCCCAGGGTCTTCGATCCGGATGCACTGATTTCATCCTCTCATACGGAGGTTTCGAGGCTGTCGGGAGGTCTGCATTCCCTAGACGGGCCGGAGCCGGCCTGGGATTGGCTGGCGCCGCGAGGCCCGGAGGACCCTCATCCCGGGCCTGGCTGGGCGGTCGCCGCTGTCAGGAGGCGAGGCTCGGGGGACAAACGCGCGGCGGGTGGATGCGGCCCGGTGTCCGGCCGGTGGCGGGCGGAGCCGTCAAAGCTCCCTCGGGGTTGCATCTAGGGAGCTTCCCAGGTGCTGCAAATACTTGTTGGCCGTGATGCTAGGGGTGTTGGGCCTAGCGCTCGCCGTTTGGGCTGGTCCAGGCGCGGAGATATGGGCCGCTCTGGGCAGCGCGTGCGCCGGGAGGCGTCGCCGAGGCAGCTGCGAACGGACCAGGGCCAGTACCACACCCCCTTCGACCGGGGACTACCCGGAGACGAGAGAGATTCTCGCGCGGTAGCCGTCAATCGCGTGCCGCCGGGCAGTGCACCGCGCGCGGTTACCGCCACAGGCACACGGCCTCGGGTCGACGGAGACCAAGTGAGCTTGCCCCCGATGGGCGGTCGAAATCCGGGGCCTAGGCCCCCGGCAGGATGTCCGGGGCCAAGTGGGCCATTGAAGAGGAGGGCCGGCCGATGGGCGATGAGGCTGTGATCAAGACCGAGGGGCTGACCAAGTCCTATGGCAAGGTACGGGCGTTGCGGGGCGTCGATCTCGAGGTGCGGCAGGGCGAGATCTTCGGCTTTTTGGGTCCGAACGGGGCCGGCAAGACGACGACGATCCGCTGTCTGCTGGATATGATTCGCCGTGATGGCGGCGAGGCGCGCGTGCTCGGGCTGGATCCTCAAAAGGCGTCTGTCGAGGTCCGGCGCCGGGTGGGGTACCTGCCGGGCGATCTCCGCATGGACGAGAACCTCTCGGTCCAGGGCGTCTTGCGCTACCTCAACAGCCTGCGCGGTCGGAAGGCGGACTGGGATGATGTGCGCAGGCTGGCCTCGCGCTTGGACCTCGATCTCAAGCCGGCAATCAAGAACCTTTCCAAAGGCAACAAGCAGAAGGTCGGCGTCGTCCAGGCTCTGATGCATAGGCCGGAGTTGCTGATGCTGGATGAGCCCACTTTCGGGTTGGATCCGCTGATCCAGCAGGAGGTCCATCGTCTGCTGAAGGAATCGAAGGATGGAGGGGCCACGGTCTTCTTCTCGTCGCACATCCTGAGCGAGGTGCAAGAAGTGGCTGAGCGGGTCGGGATCATCCGCCTGGGTGTCGTCGTGGAGGTGGCCGACACAGCGTCCTTGATCAACCGGGCGCTGCGTCGCGTGCGCGTCTCGTTCAAACAGCCTGTCGACATTAGTGGCCTAAGGTCCGTGCCGCGCGTGCGGATCCTTTCGCAGGAACCTGGATCAGCCCTGCTTGAGATCGAAGGGGAGATCGACGACCTTGTTAAGGCACTGGCCGGCTACCCGCTGCGGGATCTCGAAACGGAGCGGCCGTCGCTGGAGGAGGTCTTCCTGACGTACTATGCTCCCGCCGGGAAGGAGGCAGTCCAATGATGGCCGTATTCCGCAACGCATTGGGGAAGATGCTCGGACAGGTGGCCGGGTGGGGTTTGTCACTGGCGGTCCTGGCCGGATACTTGCTCACGTTCTATGACGTGGTTGTCAAGCAGGGCAGTGAGCTAATGCGGTTGATCCAGGGCTACCCGCCCGAGCTGATGGCATTCTTCGGCGACATGAGCCAGTTGCTCACCCCTGGCGGCTTCCTCCATACCGAGCTCTTCTCGTATATGCCGCTGATCCTCGGCTTCTTCTCGATCCTGGCGGGGAGTGGCATGCTGGCCGGCGACGAGGAGAGCGGGACGCTGGACCTCGTGCTGGCCCATCCGGTCAGCCGGCTCTCGCTGTTTGTCGGCCGGTGGCTGGCGATGCTGGCTGCCCATCTGGGGATCGTCGGACTGATCTGGCTGGGCCTTGCCGTCGGCACGAGCTGGTCGGTGATCGACGTCACGGTCTGGGAGCTGTTGCTGCCGTGTTGTTCACTTCTTGCTCTCCTGCTTCTCTTCGCCGGCCTGGGCCTCTTCCTGAGCATGGTCCTGCCGTCGCGGCGGATGGCCGCCATGCTCGCTGGCGTGGTCCTGGTTGGATCCTTCTTCCTCAGCGGGTTGGCCCGCATCAACCCGGACCTGCAGGGCGCGGCGCGCCTCTTGCCACTAGAGTATTACCAGGGAGGCGAGGCGGTCGGCGGGCTAGACCTGGTGTGGTTCTTCGGACTACTCGGCGCGGCCGTTGTGCTGACCGTCCTGGCGGCCGTCCTGTTCCAGCGCCGTGACATCCGGGTGGGCGGTGAAGGCAGCTGGAGGTGGGGGCTGCCTAGGGGACGGAAACGCGCGCAGGCATAGGCGCGGCACGGGCGCCGCTTGGCTTTCGCGATCCAGAGGTGCGGGGGTTGTGGACACCCAGCCTCCGCGTCCCGCTTTGGGCCTCATGCCGAGGGAGCGATCGGGCCAAGCAAGCGGCGGCGCCTCTCGGAGGCGGGTGAGGGTCATCGTTGCCTGGAGATGAGATCCGTGCCGGCGGGGGTTTGAGCCCAGCCCCAGCCCCTGCCGGTACGGATCTCTGCCAGTACGCAAGGCTCTCTGATCAGCAGCCCTACAGGTAGTCCTTCAGATTGTGCTCGACGGCGTAGGCGGCGGCTTCAGCGCGGTTCCGGACGCTGAGCTTCGAGAGGATGCTGCTGACGTAGTTGCGGACAGTGCCTTCGCCCAGGAAGAGGGCCTCGGCGATCTGACGGTTCGTCCGCCCCTCGGAGACCAGCTGCAGGACATGCATCTCTTGTTGCGTCAGATCGGCGAAGGCAGAGGCCTCCTCCTCCCTGGCGGCCTTGCGCACTTCCTGGAAGACCCGTTGGGTCACGCTGGGGTCGAGCATGGCCTCGCCTCGACCGACGGCCTCAATGGCCCGGACCAAATCGTCCCCGCCGATCTGTTTCAAGACGTACCCGGCGGCGCCGGCGCGGATCGCCGAGAAGAGCATCTCGTCCTCGGCATACGAGGTGAGCATGATCACCTTGGCATCGGGGCAGCGGGTGGTGATTTCCTGGCAGGCTTCGATGCCGGAGCCGCCGGGCAGGCGGATGTCCATGACGACGACGTCCGGGTTGTAGGCAATGGTCCTGTCGACGGCCTCGCGGGCAGTGGTCGCCTCGGCCACAACCTCGAACCCCGGATGTCGCTCGAGCAGGGCGCGCAGACCGAGCCGGACAACCTCGTGATCATCGACGAGCAGGATGCGGCGCCTCGTCATCCGTGTCTCCTTCGCCGTATCATCATTCTACCTGAGGCAAGCCTGCCCATCAAGGAAACGCACCGGGCAGGGCCGTTCGCCCCGTCCGCGATCCTCCCAGGAGGAGACCGCGGCCGTGCGCGAGAGGCCTCAAGGTGCGGCGGGCAAGGCCTCCGCGGGGGTGAGCCGTGACGGCGACGCCGCCGGGCT
>CAYQUY010000170.1:0-5839 GCA_964420755.1 uncultured Anaerolineaceae bacterium | reverse complement strand
GGTGTG
The DNA here is from genome assembly GCA_964420755.1 of uncultured Anaerolineaceae bacterium. Classification (GTDB taxonomy): domain Bacteria; phylum Chloroflexota; class Anaerolineae; order Anaerolineales; family E44-bin32; genus DATEAV01. The sequence continues at coordinate 5,833 of CAYQUY010000170.1, read as the reverse complement.
GGTTGGGGGGATGACGATCGCGTCGCCGGGCGCGTCGGCCGGGACGACCTCATAGGCCACGCCGTCGGCCAGGACAATCACCCGTTCCCCGATGGCGAAGGCGGCGCCAATCTCCGGCCGGGCGGCGGCCAGGTCAAAGTAGCCCTCCGACAGGAAGGGGACCTTCACCGTGGTCATCGTCGCCGGGTCGAAGGCCGTGTCGATCCAAACCCCGTCCACCAGCTGGAAGGTGTGCTGCCCGGCTAGGCGGACGACCTCGGCGGCTTCGGCCGGCGGCGCGACCGCTACCTCGGCGCTACCAAGGCTGCCGCCAGCCGCGGCCCGCTCAAAGGCTTGCTGACCGGAGACCGCCGTAGGTGTCCGGAGGATCTGCTGATACTCCTGGGCGATGATGGCATCCTGGGCGCTGGCGCCGATGACGGGCTCCTCCGTCACCAGGTAGGAGGTGTAGGGTGTGACGATGCCGTAGCGGATGCTCAGGCGCACGACCTGCTCGATGAGCTCCTGCTCGGCTCCCTCCAGGCGGATCTGGTCGAGCAGATGCCCGATCTTGCGCGTTGCCCACAAGCGGGGCAGGAAATCAGGCCCGCCTGAAGCCCGGAACGAGTGATCCGGGTAGACAAACGTCTGGCGCTCCCCCTCGACCATGCCCGAGAGTGTGATCGTGCCACCGCCTGCCTCGTGGTAGCGGCCGACCAGCACCAGCTGGCTGCCGGCAAACAGATCGGGCAGAGGCTCGGGAAACAGATCGTAAGGGGTGACGTCGCCGAAATCCATTTCCAGGTCGGTCAGGACGGGCGTGCTGATCCGGGAGAAGAAGGCCGAGACCGATTCGTCGATGGCCTGGTCGGGCGAGACGTAGGTGGTCGTGCCGTGATGCGCCTGGGCCAGGGAGTCGAGCAGGAAGGTATCGACGTCGTAGCCCACGCCAAAGGCGAAGAGACGGACGCTCGAGGGGGCCTCCTCCTGGAGGTTCTCCAGGATGCTCTGCGTGTCGGTGACGCCTTCGGTCGGCAGACCATCGGTCAGGAAGATCAGGTCGGAAGGGCGTGCGCTTCCTAGCTGCGCCACAGCCTCGAGCAGAGCCCGGTTGATGTCGGTCGAGCCGCCGGCTGAAATCCCATTGACCCAGCGCTCGGCTTCGGCCGCCTCCGAGGCGGGCCGGAGGCTGCTGGCATAGGAGTCCAGGCCGGTGCTGAAGGCGATAACGTTGAAGCGGTCCTCTGACTGGAGGTGGCGCAGGATGTAGCGCACCGCCTCAATGGCCTGGCGTATCTTCTCTCCTTCCATGCTGCCAGAGTGATCCAGGACGATCATCACGTCTTTGGCGATCCGCTGCTCGGGGTCGACTTCGACGCTGGGGGCTGCCAGAAGCAGGAAGAAACCGTCAGGATCATCCGACTCCGGGTCGCGGAAGGTGATCAGATTGAGCCCTATCTCGGACGAGGCGACGGAGTAATAGAGGTCGAAGTCGGTATTGGGCGTGACGTTGCTCTCCTCGTAGCCGGCGGTGAAGTCGTAATCGCCGTCGCGGCTCACCGAAATCTCATGCGACGGGGAATAGACCGCCCGGACGGGGTCGGCGGAGTGGACCTCGACGCTGACGCTCACGTCCTCGAGCGGCTCGGTGGAGAAACGCTCGGTGTTGAGGGGATAACGGTAATGGATCAGGCCGTTCTCGGCCGGCAGCACCTGGGTGTACTCCAGCTGGACCCGGCTCTCGCTGCCTGCGGGGATCGGAAAGATGGAGGCTTGCACTGCGCCCCGGTCGACATATTCCAGCAGGGCCGGGTCGCGCATGGTGCGGACGATCTCCTCGTAGGTGGCGCGCGCCTCCTCCGCGCTCAGCACCCGCCCCTCGACCGGTTCGCCGTTCATCCACAGGGTGAAGCTGGTCACGACCGAGCCGGGCGGAATGGGGAAGATGTAGGTCCCCTCCACCGTCCAGTCATTGTCGTTGCGGAAGACCTGATCGACGCGGGTGACGGCCACCTGATCCTGGATAGTGACCTGGACGTGGTGATACTGGATAGCAAGCTGGGAGATCGGGAAGGGGTCGCAGGGGCCTGGGAGGCACACGGGAGGCTCTGGGATGATGATCCCGTCGGCGGCGGCCGGGACGGGAAACGCGAGGGCGGAAAGGAAGGTCAGGGCCAACAAGATGGGCAGCGATCTAGGGCGCATGGGTCCCCTCCTCGAGCGGGAATCGGTCGTGTCCTTAAGACGCCAAGGGGGGCGGTGGGGTTCCCGGAAGGCGGACGATGGACGGTGGACCGTGGACGATGGTCTGTGGTCCGTGGTCCATGGTCTGCCTGTGAGCCTCCGTCGTGATATAATGGGATTATCCCTCCCACCGCACCCGTGGGAGTTTCTTGTGCGGAGACGATGCTAGACAAACTGGCCGGGATCGAAGCCCGCTTTGAGGCCCTGGACGATGAGCTGGCGCAGGCTGGGGAGAACTACCAGCGGGCGGCGGAGCTGGCGCGGGAACGCGCCGAGCTCGAGCCTATCGTCACGACCTTCCGCCAGTACCGTGCCGTTCGCGACCAGCTAGCCCAGGCGGAGGCGCTGCGCGAGGGGGACGATCCGGAAATGCGGGAACTGGCCCAGGCGGAGGCGGCCGAGCTGCGCTTGAAGCTGGAGGCGTTGGAGCCCAGGCTGAAGTCGCTGCTCCTGCCGCGTGACCCGCGCGATGACCGCAGCGTCATCATGGAGATCCGGGCTGGCACGGGCGGCGACGAGGCGGGGCTTTTCGCGGCGGACCTGTTCCGCATGTACAGCCGCTATGCCGAAGGGCGAGGCTGGGACGTCGAAGTGCTCTCGCGCAATGACACGGGTATCGGGGGCTTCAAGGAGATCATCTTCCAGGTCAAGGGGAAAGGGGCCTACTCGCGGCTCAAGTACGAGTCGGGCGTGCATCGGGTCCAGCGCGTGCCGGTGACCGAAGCCCAGGGCCGCATCCACACCTCCACGGCCACCGTTGCCGTCCTGGCTGAGGCGGATGAGGTGGAGATCGACATCCCCGAGAAGGACGTCAAGATGGATGTCTACCGGTCGGCCGGCGCCGGAGGACAGAACGTCCAGAAGAACTCGACGGCGGTCCGTCTGACCCACCTGCCCACGGGCATCGTCGTTCAGTGCCAGGACGAGCGTTCACAGCTGCAAAACCGGATGCGGGCGATGAGCATCCTGCGGGCCCGGCTGTACGAGATAGCCGTGACCAAGCAGCGCGAGGAGGTTGAGGCCACCCGGCGCTCCCAGGTCGGGTCGGCGGAACGGTCCGAGAAGATCCGCACTTACAACTTCCCCCAATCGCGCGTCACAGACCATCGCATCGGCGTCTCCTCCCACAACCTTCCCGCGATCCTCGACGGGGGGATCGATGTCTTCATCGACGAGCTAGCCACTCGGGAGGAGGCCGAGCGGCTGCAGGCAGCCAAGGACTGAGAGTTGAGCCGGCGTTCGGCGACCAGCTCGGTGGGCGAGCTACTCTCCGAGGCCCGAGGTGCGCTGCAGTCGGGGAGTTTCGAGCCGGGCCTGGAAGCCGAACTGCTCTTGGCGGATACGGTTGGTCGGGACCGAGGCTGGGTCCTGGCGCACCCGGAGGCGGGCCTGGAAGGGGAGCTGGCCGTCTCCTTCAGGCGGCGGCTGAGGCACCTTCTGGCGGGGGAGCCGCTCCCCTACATCCTTGGCTGGTGGGAGTTCTACGGCCGGCGCTTCCGCGTCACCCGCGATGTTCTGATCCCCCGTCCTGAGACCGAGCTCTTGGTGGAGGCCGCCCTGGCCTACCTGGCCTCCCATCCGGATCGGCGGCGGGCCGCGGACATCGGCTCGGGCTCTGGCTGTCTCGCGGTATCCCTGGCGTGCGAGGTGCGTGACCTGCGTTTGGTCGCTACCGATCTCTCGCGGGAGGCGCTGCTGGTGGCGCGGTCGAACGCCCGTGATCACGGCGTCCAGGAGAGGATCGGATTCGTCCAGGCGGACCTGCTCGGCGCCCTGGCTGGGCCTCTCGACCTGGTGTGCGCCAACCTGCCGTACATCCCGACAGGCACCTTGCTCGGGTTGGCCGTCGGGCGAAGGGAGCCGAGGCTGGCCCTGGACGGCGGCCAGGATGGCATGGACTTGATCCGGCGCCTGTTGCGCCAGCTCGGGGGCGTGCTGGGGAGGGGTGGCCAAGCGTTGCTGGAGATCGAGGCCGGGGAGGGTGAGGCGGCCCTGGCCGCGGCGGCGTCGGCCGTGCCCGACGCCCGCGTGCAGCTGCGACAGGACCTCGCAGGCCACGACCGACTGCTGGTCATCGAGCGCGAGGCGGCAAGGCAATGAAGACGGCAATCCTGCGGACCGAGGAAGCCGCCGCGTTGCCCCGTGCCGTGGAGACGCTCCGAGCGGACGGCCTGGTCGCCTTCCCCACGGACACGGTCTATGGCCTGGGCGCGCTGGCGTTCTCCCCGGAGGCTGTCCTACGAATCTTTGCCGCCAAGGGTCGTCCGAGCGAGAAGGCGATCCCGGTCTTGTTGGCAAGCGCAGAGCAGCTGGACCGCGTGGCGGCCGAGCCTCCGCCGATGGCCTTGCGCCTGGCGGAGCGCTTCTGGCCTGGCCCGTTGACGCTCGTCATGCGCCGGCAGCCGGACCTGCCGGAGGTGATCAGCGAGACGGGTACCGTCGGCGTACGGGTGCCTGCTCACCCGGTAGCGCTGTCGCTCCTGGCCGCGGCGGGTCCGATGGCGGTGACCTCCGCCAACCGTTCGGGGAGCGTCAGCCCGCGGACGGCGGCCGGCGTATTGGCCGAGCTGGAAGGAAGGGTAGAGCTGATCCTGGATGGGGGCGAGACACCAGGCGGTGTGCCTTCGACGGTCGTGGACTGCATGGGTGAAGCGCCTATCATCCTGCGAGAGGGCCCACTTCGGCTCGAGCAACTCCTCGCCGCGTTGGCGTAGGCCAAGGGCGGTCTCGCGGAAGATCTGCGCCGGGCGTGCGAAGGCGTCTCCAGCAGGGATGAGGCGGCAGGGTTTGCGACCGCGCGCGTGCGACCAGCCGGAGCGGGGACCAACCGGGCTTCCAAGCAGGAGACGAGAAGGGCCGAGCATCGGCTACGCCACTGCTCGGCCCTTCTCGCGACGGCTTGCCCAGCAAAGAGGTATCTTCTCACCCTGCTCTAAGCCGAGCCTCATCCGCTGCTTAGGCAAATGAGGATAATGGGAACCGTATTCTCCTCCTCTGGCCGCGCCGGAGCCTTGAGCAAGCTCCGGCGCGGTTCTCATTCTGGCTGGGTCTTGAGAAGGGGTGGCTCACCAGCCTGCACTGTACCAGCGCAGGTACTCCCCGACGTGGGCTGACCAGTAAGCCGGCTCGTGATAGCCGGCGAACAGGCTCCAGGCGTAGGGCACCTGTGCCTCGTCGAGGACGGAGGCGAGCTCGCGGGCCGTGGGCAGCAGGACATCCTCGTCGCCGATGTCGATCCACAGGCGAGGCATCTGGCCGGCGGGCACAGCCCGAAGCCAGGCGGGCAGGTAGTACAGGTCTGGGATGATCACGGCCGGGCTGTGCAGGCCGAGCGCGGAAAAGAGGCCGGGGTGTCGGAGGCCGATGCGCAGGGCCCAGCCCGCGCCCCGGTCGATCCCGCCCAGGGCACGTCCTTCGCGATCTGCTCTTGTACGATAGGCAGCGTCGATGGCGGGGACGAGGAAGTCGACGATGGTTGACTCGTACTCCAGGCCCTTCCGCTCCCAGGGCATGACGATCAAGAAGGGCGGCGCCTCGCCTGCAGCGATCAAAGCCTGGGCCGCCTCATCCGCGCCGAGGGCGTCCCACTGGCTATCGGTGGCACCCAGGC
>CAYQUY010000169.1:0-5893 GCA_964420755.1 uncultured Anaerolineaceae bacterium | reverse complement strand
CCCCAAGGATGACCCCGATGCGCTCTCCGCGCCAGGGCCACTGTCTCATATGTATCGGAACGCAATCAGGCGAGGTTCTGGCCCGGAGAGCCCCGGGTTGCTGGCCTTGCGCGATTGCCCCGGGCTGTCATCCGGTTCTGGCGCCAAGAGACCGGGAGACCCGGCCATGGGGTCTGGCCACGGCAGGCCAACAGCCCGGAGTCCACCGCGCTTGTGTCTTTGTGCTGCGCCGATTACAATCGCGGCCGATGAGCCACCAAGCCTATCAAGAAGCGCTGCAGTACCTCTACAGCTTCGTCGACTACAGCCTGGAGCGAACCTACCGCTACACGCCGGACCGGTTCAACCTAGACCGCGTTCGCAAGCTCCTCCACGCCGTAGGAGATCCCCACCAATCCTTCTCCAGCATCCATGTGGCCGGCACCAAAGGCAAGGGCTCCGTCTGTGCGCTGTGCGCCTCGACCCTCCGGGCAGCCGGGTACCGGACGGGGCTGTACACTTCGCCCCACCTTGTCCGTCTGACGGAGCGAATCCAGGTGGATGGGGAGGAGATCTCCGAGGGCGCCCTCGTCGGACTGATCGACCGGCTCCGGCCGCACGCGGCGGCCGTCCCCGAGTTGACCATGTTCGAGCTTCTGACGGCGCTTGCCTTTCTGCACTTCGCCGAACAGGGCGTGAAGGCGGCGGCAGTGGAGGTCGGGCTGGGCGGCCGGCTGGACGCGACGAATGTCATCCTGCCGTTGACCGCTGTGATTGCCTCGCTTTCCTACGATCATATGCATGTCTTGGGGAACAGCCTCTCGGACATCGCCCGGGAGAAGGCAGGCATCATCAAGCCCGGTGTCCCCGTGGTGACGGCGCCTCAGCAGTATGAGGCAGGCCGGGTGGTTGTGGAGGTCGCCCGGGAGCGGGGGGCGCCTCTCATCCAGGTTGGCCGCGACTGGCTCTTCGCCCCCGGCGGGCACGACCTGGAGGGCCAGAGCCTCTACATCTGGCCGTCCAGTGAGCAGGCGCTGATGGATGAGTTCGTCAACTCGGCGGGCGGGGAGGAATGGGCACCGCCCCGCTACGAGATCCCCCTGCTGGGGTATCACCAGGTCATCAACGCCGCTGTGGCGTATGCCTCGCTGCAGGCTGCTCGGGAACGGGGTCTTCCGATCGAAGAGGCTGCCATCCACGAAGGATTTCGTGCCGTCTCATGGCCGGGGCGTTTTCAGATCCTATCCCGATCTCCGGTCGTTCTGGTTGACTCGGCCCACAACCGCGATTCGGCCCTCCGGCTGCGGATCGCGCTGGACGACTACTTCCCTGGCCAGCCGGTCACGCTAGTCTTCGGCGCCCTCTCCGACAAGGACATTCCCGGCATGCTGGCCGAGCTGCTGCCACGCGTCTCCCGCTTGATTCTGACACAGTCGGATCACCCGCGGGCCGCCACAACCGACGAGCTGGCCAGCCTGGCCCGCGGATACGGTTGGCGAGTGGAGGAGGTAGTGCCCGTCGCCGAGGCACTCCGGCGGGCAATGGCCCTCTCTCGACCGGGCGAAGTCATTGTCGCCGCGGGCAGCCTGACGGTCGCCGGCGAGGTCCTCCACGCGTGGGAGGAGATCAGGCTCGAGGCGACGCAGGGTGGGGACAAGGCGGTCCGATGAACGGCTACAGCTTCCGCTGGGCGCATCTGCAATCGGAGCTGGGCGAAGCCGTCGCCAGACGGGCGGACGAGCTCTACGAGGTCGAAGACGCCCCCCTGGATGGCCAGGGACAGATTGAGTGTTCCGTCCTTCCCCTCCGGGATGTCGTGCTGTTCCCCAAGATGGTCACACCGCTCTTCGTCGGCCACGCCCCGACCATGAACGCCATCGAGGACGCGGTCCGCGACGGCGAGACCATGCTGGCTGTGGCCCAGAGGGACCCCGACATCGAAGACCCCTCCCCTGACGATCTCTTCCTCGTGGGCACCGAGATCGCTGTCGGCCGGCTGATGCGCATGCCGGATGCCTCGACCTCGGTCCTGACGCAAGGCCGGCGTCGGGCTCAAGTCGTCGAGGTCGTGCAGACCGAGCCCTACCTCCGCGTCTGCGCTCGCCCTGTCACCGAGCTGGCTGAGCGCACCAAAGAGACGGTCGCCCTCATGCGGGCAGTGCTCACGCTGTTTGAGAAGTGCGTGCAGCTCAACCGCAGCCTGCCCGAAGAGACGTATCTCTACGCGATGAACATCGAAGAGCCGGGATGGCTGGCGGATCTCGTCACCTCGGCCCTGAACATGACCATTCCCGAGCGCCAGACGATCTTGGAGACCTTCGAGACCGTGACCCGGCTGCAGAAGGTCAGCGTGATGCTGGGTCGAGAGCTCGACGTCCTGGAGCTCGAAGATCAGATACACAACCAGGTTCAGAGCGAGGTCGACAGGTCTCAGCGCGAGATCTATCTGCGGGAGCAGATGAAGGCGATTCAGACCGAGCTCGGGGAGAGCGACCTGTGGGCGCAGGAGCTGAGCGAGCTGCGCGAGCGCGTCAACCATCTGGCGCTGCCCGAGGAAGTGCAGGCTCGCGCCCTCAAGGAGCTGCAGCGGCTGGGGCAGATGCCCCCGATGTCGCCCGAGGTCGGTATTCTGCGCACGTACCTGGACTGGCTGATCGAGCTGCCCTGGTCGGAGTCCACCCCCGACAACCTGGACGTGCGCAATGCCTCACGGGTGCTCAACCGCCGTCATCACGGGCTGCGCAAGGCCAAGGAGCGCATCCTTGAGTACATCGCCGTGCGCGGCCTGGCCAGAGACCGGCAGCGTCAGCCGATCCTGTGCTTTGTGGGACCGCCCGGCACGGGCAAGACCTCCCTGGGGCAGTCGATTGCTGAAGCTTTGGGGCGGAAGTTCGTGCGCGTGTCGCTGGGCGGCGTGCGCGACGAGGCCGAGATCCGCGGCCACCGCCGCACCTATATTGGCGCGCTGCCCGGCAGGGTGCTGCAGACGATGCGCCGGGCGGGGACAGTCAATCCCCTGTTCATGATGGACGAGATCGACAAGCTCGGGCATGACTTCCGCGGCGACCCGGCGGCGGCTCTCCTGGAAGTCCTCGACCCGGAGCAGAACCACGCCTTCTCGGATCACTACCTGGAGATCGCCTACGATCTCTCCAAGGTCATGTTCATCACCACCGCCAATACCCTGGGGCCGGTACCACCGGCGCTGGTGGACCGGATGGAAGTGATCGAGTTCCCGGGCTACATCGAGGAAGAGAAGCTGGTCATCGCCCACAAGTTCCTCATCCCCCGCCAACTGGAGGAGAACGGGCTCGAGCCGGGGCAGCTGAAGATCGAAGATGACGTCCTACAGACCATCATCCGGCAGTACACCTGGGAGGCAGGGGTTCGGAATCTGGAGCGCGAGATCGGCAAGGTCTGCCGCAAGGTTGCCCGACGCAAGGCCGAGAAGCAGAAGGTCCCCAGGAAGATCACCCCGACCATGCTGGCCCGACTGCTTGGGCCCCCCGAGATCACCCCTCGCGAGCCTGAGACGGACGACCAGGTTGGATCTGCCACAGGCCTGGCCTGGACCGAGAACGGTGGCGAGACGCTCTCCGTCGAGGTCCTGCTGATCGACGGGAAGGGCAACCTGCAGATCACCGGGCAGATCGGCGACGTGATGCAGGAGTCCGGGCAGGCGGCGCTCTCCTACGTGAAGTCGAGGGCCGAGGATCTGGGCGTCAACCCCGAGGTCTTCGAGAAGAAGGACGTCCACATCCATATCCCGGAGGGCGCGATCCCCAAGGACGGTCCCAGCGCGGGGATCACCCTTGCGACTGCCCTGGCCTCGGCCATCACGGGTCGGCCGGTCCGGCGCCAGGTGGGAATGAGCGGCGAAATCACGTTGCGGGGACGGGTGCTGCCCGTTGGCGGCGTTCGGGAGAAGGTGTTGGCCGCCTACCGCCTGAAGTTGACGACGGTTGTGCTCCCGGCACAGAACAAGAAGGACCTGGCCGACGTGCCGGCCAAGGCGCGCTCGGCGCTAGACCTCCGCTTCGTGCGACACATCGACGAAGTCCTCGAGGTCGCCCTACTACCTGCGGCGACGAAGCGGCCTCATTCGGCCCGGCCCCGGCCCAAGGCGTCGGAGGGTCAGGCGGCGCGCGCCTCCTCCTAGGAGCGGGATGAAGGAGCTGGCGGTTCTTCATCGCCCTAAGCGCTGCCCGGGTGCGCCGCGATGGGGGCCCGAGTGACGACGCAGCCCCGCGGGCGACAGGGAAGACGGGGCCGAGCGGGACCTGGGGGCGGACCCGCACCGGAACGTCGTGGCACCTTCTTCACCCCGACCGGCCTGCTCAGTCGCCCGGAAGGCGTGAGTTGACAACCTCTGCCGAAGTGCGCTACTTGCTGGCCGAAGGCCGCGGGACCCAGGTCGACTGGATGCCGGCGGGGACTCCGCCGGCGAGGATCGCCACCTCGCTCGTGGGCATGGCCAATGCCCAGGGCGGAAGTGTGATCATCGGGGTCTCTCCGCGAACCAACCGGGTGCCCGGGGTTCCCGATCCGGAGCAGGCGATCGATCGCGTCCTGCAGGCCGCGTTGATGGCGGAACCGCCCCTGGTGATCCCTTTCCCGGAGCTGGTCGAATTTGACAATCGGGCCGTGATCCTGGTGCGCGTCCCGGCCGGCCTTCCCCACGTCTACGCCCTGGATGGCCGCTATCTGGTGCGTGAGGGGCCGGTCGTCGGCCCGCTCTCGGCGCCCCGTCTGCGGCGTCTGCTCGTGGAGCGCGGGGTCACCAGCTTCGAATCCGAGGCGCCGGCGGGGGCCGGCCTGGAAGACTTGAGCCAGCCACAGATCGAGGCCTACCTGTCAGCCGTAAGCTCACCGACAACGGCCGATCCCTGGGAGATCCTGTTTCACCGGGGTTGTCTGATCAAGGACGACCGCGGCTATCGGCCGACCGCTGCCGGGCTGCTCCTGTTCGGCGCAGATCCGCAGCGCTGGTTCCCGCAGGCGGACATCCTGGCTGCCCGCTTCTCCGGACGCACCGTCACCAATGCCTTCGTCCGGCAGACGATCCGCGGCACGCTGACCGAGCAGCTGCACGCGGTCGAGCTCTTCCTGCGCGACCATCTGCGCGAGTCGGTCCGCTTGGAAGGGATGCGGTCCAAGCGTCGGTCCGAGTATCCGCTGGAGGCCGTGCGGGAGTTGGTCGTCAACGCCGTCTCACACCGGGACTACTCGATTGCCGGTGACGACATCCGGTTGTTCCTCTTCTCGGACCGGCTGGAGGTGCAGTCCCCCGGAGGGCTTCCTGGCCCGGTGACCGTCGACAACATCCTGGACGCTCGCTTCTCTCGCAACCCGGTTATCGTGCAGGTTCTGGCTGACCTCGGCTACAACGAGCGCCTTGGATATGGTCTCGATCGGGTTGTGGCTCTGGCGGGTGAGTGGCGAATGCGGCGGCCGCTTTTCGAGGAGACGCCCTCCGGCTTCCGCGTCACACTGTTTGCGCCCGACGACGGCCTTCCCGCCTCCCCACGTCAACGTTGGGAGGGACTCGACCTCAACCAACGCCAGCGACAGGCCCTCGACTACGTCACCCGCCATGGTCGCATCACCAATCGCGAGTATCAGGAGCTGGCGCCGCAGGTCCATTCCGAAACGATCCGGCGTGATCTGTCTGACCTGGTATCCCGCGGCATCCTGTTGAAGATCGGCGACCGGCGTGGCACCTACTACATCCTGAAGCAAGCAATCCAGCCCCATGACTGACCGACGCCTTGCTCTCCCTCGCGGTTCAGGACTCGCGCTGAGCGGGTTCGCTTGTGTGATCCTAGGCGTCGCCCTGGCCTGCGCTCGATCGTCCGTGCCTCAGATGCTGCCAACGGCAATGACGAGCAGATCATAGGGATAGGTCCGTTCCGGC
>CAYQUY010000168.1:0-5908 GCA_964420755.1 uncultured Anaerolineaceae bacterium | reverse complement strand
GTACAGGCCGTCCGCTTTGCCCTTCTGGACAACCTTCGTGTCACCGGCGATGATCTGGACCTGCGCCTCCTCCGCCGCTGCCCGCATCGATGCCACGACCCTCTCCAGAATCGACATCTCCAGGCCCTCTTCCAGAACGAAGCCGGCCGTCAGGTACCGAGGCTTTGCCCCCATCATCGACACGTCGTTGACTGTCCCACAGACCGAGAGCCTCCCGATGTCCCCGCCGGGGAAGAACAGCGGCCACACAACATGACAGTCAATGCTGACAGCCAGGCTCGATGGCTGGATACCGCGCACGACGCCGGCATCGTCGCCTGCCCGAAGCACGGGGTTGTCGAATGAGGGCAAGAACACCCCCGCGATCAGCTCCTGCATCATCCGTCCCCCGCTGCCGTGACCCAGGACCACTCTGTCCCTTTGCGAGATCGGCAGCGGGCAGACCAGCCCCCTCCATTCGGGCGTCTCACTCATATGTCCCGCTCCATGCACAACTCAACCGAACGGTTCCCTCACTGCCCCACGAACCGCTACCTGCCGCGCCGCTCAGCTGCCCGTGTCGCCGTCAAGAAGGGATGGGCGTGGTCGGCCGGAAGCGATAGTACGCCGCGCAGGCCCCTTCGGAGGAGACCATCGGCGCGCCCAGCGGGGTCTGCGGGGTGCATTGCGTGCCGAAGGCGGAGCACTCGCTGGGTTTCTTCCACCCTTGCAGGATCTGCCCGGCGATGCAGACGGTTGACTCCGCTGAGGGCAACTCGCCCACTTCGAACCGTTTCTCCGCGTCGAACGAATCGTACTCTGGCCTCAGGCACCAACCGCTGTTCGGTATCGTCCCGATGCCGCGCCACTTGCGATCGCATGGCATCAGCACCTGCCGGATGACTTCCTGCGCCCGGCGGTTGCCCTCGAACGTCACCACCCGGGGATAGGCATTCTCGGCCTCGGCTTTCCCGGCCTCCAGCTGCCTTGCCGCAGCCAGGATCCCTTGGGCCAGATCGAGCGGCTCAAAACCGGTGACGACGATCGGGACATGGTACTGTTCGGCAATCGGCGGATACTCCCAGTAGCCCATGACCGCGCAGACATGCCCCGCAGCCAGAAAGGCCTGGACTCGGTTGTTTCGTGAATCCAGGATGGCGTGCATCGCCGGGGGAACACACACCTGCGACATCAATACTGAATAGTTGTCCAGACCCAGGGACCGTGCCTGCAGAACGCTCATGGCGTTTGCGGGCGCCGTCGTCTCGAAGCCGATGGCGAAGAAGACGACCTGGCGCTCGGGGTTCTCCCGTGCGAGCTTGACGGCGTCCAGCGGCGAGTAGACCACCCGCACATCGCCTCCCGCCGCCCGAACCGAACTCAGGTCTCGCCCAGAACCCGGCACGCGGAGCATGTCCCCAAAGCTGGTGAAGATCACCTCGGGCCGCGCAGCGACCGCCAGCGCCCGGTCGATCAACTCGATCGGCGTGACACAGACCGGGCATCCCGGCCCGTGGACCAGCTCAAGCTCCGGTGGCAGCATCTGGTCGAGACCGGAACGCACGATAGCATGCGTCTGCCCGCCGCAGATCTCCATCATCACCCAGGGCTGGGTGACAGTGCGCAGGATCTCCGACAAGGCGGCTCGGACAAGCCGGCCCTCTCGATACTCGGAGACATATTTCACGGGCTCTCCTGCTCCGCAGCTGGCGCTGCCTCGTCAGTCTCCATTACGGCCCGCAGCAGCTCAAGCGAGGCCTGCGCCTCCTCCTCGCTCAGCCGGCTGATGGCAAAGCCCACATGGATCACGGTGTAGTCCCCGACCTGTGCCTCAGGCACGTACTCCAGGCAGGCCTCGCGCACGGCGCCGCCGAAATCCACCTTGGCCATTCGCAAGCCGCCGGATTGATACACCTCAACGATCTTCCCTGGCACTGCCAGGCACATGCGAACACCTCCCTACGCTAGCCCAATTGGCTACTTCCGCCGGGCCGCCGTTCTACGACCTACTAGAGCCGGCCAAACCGCGACCTTCCCGAAGCCGGTAAGAAGCAATGACCGCCTGCCCCAAACAGAGCCCGCCATCGTTGGGCGGGACCTGCGTGTGGAAGAGCACGTCGAAGCCGTCATCCCTCAACATGCGCACGCAGGTCTGAAGCAGCGTCATGTTCTGCCACACACCCCCGCTCAGCGCCACCCGCTCGACGCCGACCGCCTCCCGCATCTGGGAACAGACTCCTCTCACCATCGACACGACCGTGTTGTGGAAGCGAGCGGCGATCCGGGGAACCGCGACATGACTCCGATAGTCGTTAACGACGCCGCGAATCACTCCCCTGGCCCTGACGACGCCCTCTGCGATCTCGAACGGATAGGCCTCGGCTTCCTCGGGATCGACGGCGGCCTCCAAGAGAATCGCCGCCTGTCCCTCGAAGTTCACCTCTTCACGGACCCCGACCAGTGCCGAAACGGCATCGAACAGTCTGCCCATCGACGAGGTCAGGGGAGTGTTCAACCCATCCCCCGCCCGGGAGTCGTGCATACCGATCATCCGACGCAGGACCCGCCGCTCCGCCTCGGTCGATTCCCTGACTGGAGGCAAGTCCTCGCCCCACTCCAACCCGGCCCGGTCGAGCCAGGCGAGCGCCAGCCGCCATGGTTGGCGGACCGCCGCGTCCCCTCCGGGCAAGGGGATCGTCTCGAGATGATACGAGCGCTCGAAAGCACCGCAGTCGGCCAGCAGAAACTCGCCGCCCCAGAGGGTATCGTCGCTCCCATAGCCGACGCCGTCGAAGGCGATGCCAATCACGCGCTCATCACCCTCCAGCCCATTCTCCGCCGTGCAAGAAGCGATGTGGGCATGGTGGTGCTGCACGCCGAGGCTGATGAGACCGTCCCGCTCGGCCCGAGCCAACGCGTACCTCGTTGCCAGGTAGTCTGGGTGCAGATCGTAGGCGAGCGCCTCCGGGCGGGTATTGAAAAGGCTCTCGAACCGCCCAATGCCTTCTTCGAAGGCGGCCAGGGTCTCGTAGTTCTCCATGTCCCCGACATGCTGGCTGAGAAACGCGTACCGGCCGCGGGTTAGGCAGAAGACGTTCTTCAGCTCGGCACCAACCGCCAAGACCGACAACCCTTCCCGCGGCAGCAAGACCGGAAAGGGAGCGTAGCCTCGCGAGCGGCGGATAGGAACCGTCGCCATCGGCGCTGTGCCCACCGCCGGGGCCTCGACGGCCCCATCGAGATTCGGCGCGGCGAACTGCCGGACGACGGAGTCGTCACACCGGGACTCGATCTCCCGGTCATGCATCAAAAAGGCGTCCGCAAGGGGGGCAAGCCTGTGCCGGGCCTCGTCGTTCTCGGCTGCGATCGGCTCGTCGCTCACGTTGCCGCTGGTCATGACCAGCGCCTGCGGGAACCCGGCCGCCGGCTCCAGGAGCAGGAAGTGAAGGGGCGTGTACGGAAGCATCAGCCCCACGGTCCCTTGCCCCGGGGCCACCTCCCGGGCGATTGACCCGCTTTCCCGCCGGGGAAGGATCACGATGGGACGCTCCGGCGCCTCGAGCAGATCGGCCGCCTCCGGTCCGGTGAGACACTGGGCCTCTGCCGCTGCCCGGTCAAAGACCATGACGGCGAATGGCTTGTCCACCCGCAGCTTGCGCTTCCTCAGCTCGGTGACCGCGTCCCGATTCGTCGCATCGCAGGCCAGGTGGAATCCGCCCAGGCCTTTCACGGCCAGGATCTCGCCCTGTGCCAGCAGGTGCTTGGCGGCCGCCAAGGCCTCTTCCCGCTCAGCGAGCTTCCGCTTCCCTGCCTCTAGCCAGATGCGCGGGCCACATGAGGGACAAGCGATCGGCTGGGCGTGGAAGCGCCGGTTCATCGGGTCGGCGTATTCGGCCGCGCACTGCGGGCACATGGCGAAGCCGGCCATGGTCGTGTTCGGGCGATCGTACGGAATGGTCCGGATGATCGTGAAGCGCGGACCACAATTCGTGCAGCTGATGAAGGGATATCGATACCGCCGGTCCTGGGGGTTGAAAAGCTCCCTCAGGCAATCCGAGCAGACGGCGATGTCCGGGGAGATCGGAAGGAAGGCCTCCGGGATGCTCTCCGAGTGCACGATCTCGAAGGCGGCAAAACCATTGGCAGGCCGCCTCTCCACCTGTATCTGATGGATACGGGCCAGAGGCGGTGCCTGCCCCTGCAGATCCTTGACGAACCTCTCCAGGGCCTCCTCGAATCCGTCAACCTGAATGTCGACGCCCGCCGAGTTGTTGCGCACCCATCCGGTCAGGCCATACCTCTTGGCCAAGCCATACACAAACGGGCGGAAGCCCACCCCCTGAACGATGCCCGTGATGGAGATATGGGCGCCGCGCAGATCGCTCATCCCTGCCCACGCTTCTGTCTCTGGGCCTCCACGGCCCGCCGCACCCAGTCTAGCCAGGCGCCCAGGCCCTCGCCTGTCTGGCACGAAAGGCGGAAGGTCAGCACCCCAGGGTTGAGCATCTCCACGCCCTGTGTGAACCGATCCATCTGAAAGGGGACGTACGGCAGGAGATCGATCTTGTTGACAACAAGGACTTCGATGCCGCGGTAGGATCCGGGGTACTTGTAGGGCTTGTCATCCCCTTCAGGGACGGAGGCCACCAACACGCTGGCATGCGTCCCGAGGGGAAAGCCGGTCGGGCAGATCAGGTTCCCGACATTCTCCACGATCAGTAGATCCAATGCTTCCAGATCTAGCTGATCGAGAGCGCCCCGAAGCATGTGAGCGTCCAGGTGGCACTGCCCCCCGGTGTTGATCTGGATGGCGGCGGCTCCGGCAGCGGCCGCCCGATCGGCGTCGAGGCTGGTGGCGATGTCGCCATCCACAACCCCGATTCTCATCTGGGCCGCCAGAGCCTCGACCGTTCGTTCCACCAGGGACGTCTTGCCGGCCCCTGGCGAAGCCATCAGGTTGAGGGAGAAGACGCCGGCCTCCTCCAATCGGACGTGATTCTCCGAGGCTAGCCGCTCGTTAGCCCCCAGGATCTGCTCTTGGACCTCAACTCGTCTGGAGGGAGTTGACATGGCAGCTACGTCTCGATTCCGACGCTGTCTAGGCGAAACTCTTGCCCCGCGATGACCTGAATGCGGGCGCTGCCGCAGGTGGGGCACGGGGTGAGGTCGCCATCGATGTCGTAGGTCGCTTGGCACTCGAGGCAGCGCAAGGTGGCTGGAAGTCGTTCGAAGTGCAGCGCCGCCCCCTCGCATATCGTGCCCTTGCTGACGATGTCCCAGTAGAACTGAACCGAATCGTCCACGACCGATGACAGCCTGCCGATCACCAGGTACAGATCCGTGACCCGGCTGGCGCCTGCAGCCTCGCCGTGGCGGATGGCGATCTCCAACATGCCTTCAGTAACCGACAACTCATGCATCGCATTTGGAGGCCCGGTCCTCTCCCCGGGAGGGAAGAAAGCAATCCGGGTTCCCTTCCGTCTGCACAACGTCGCGTCAGACAGCCACATCCGTGTACGCCTCCCACCGTCCGGCGCAACGCGGAAAGTGTACCATAGTCGCCTACGGCGGTATCCGCGGAGAAGGCCGCTTCCGTCCCCTGAACGCCAAGAACTGCTTTCTGTCATGAGACATGCGCGCGGCCCCGCATTGGGTTTCCTGTGAGCAACGTCACACTCCCGATGCCGCGCCAGGACTAGGTCTCGTGATGGCGCCTCCCGTGCCAATCGGCCCTCGGGCGCCCGAAGGATCGAGGCAAGTCGCCCGGGACGAGGCCGCAGGGAAGCCCTATCCGCCCAACTTGCTGGCGGCGACCATAGGCGTGTGATCGGGCTGGCAGGCATCGTCGACCTCATACGGCGCCCCACCTGCCTGCGCGATGTGCAAGGCCCAGCGACGAACGCCGCCTCACGACGCGCGTGCTCCTGTC
>CAYQUY010000167.1:0-5924 GCA_964420755.1 uncultured Anaerolineaceae bacterium | reverse complement strand
CTGCGTGTCATCGATGCTTGCCGTCTGCGTCGCCTGTCGGGATGTCGGCCCGCGGCCCCTGCGACGTCCACGCCGGGGACGACGCCACCCGTGACGGCTACCGCCGGGCCGACGATGGCTGCAACATCTGCTGCAACGTCTCGCCCGACGCAGTCGCCCGTGCGCGGCACCGTCACAGTCTGGCTGGACTGGAGTCCCTCGGAGATGGAAGGCCTGACCAGGGTGATCGAATCCTTCAAAGGCCTGAATCCGGAGGTCGAATTCGTCGTCAGCTACTTCCCAACCCGGGATCTCCGCTCAGCCTTCGAGACGGCCGCGGCGCAGGGAACCGGGCCGTCGATCCTCCTCGGTCCCGACGTGTGGGGCCCCGGGCTCTGGCAAGAAGGCTGGGTGCAGGACGTCGCCGATCTGCTCGCCCCGGGCGTTCGAGCAGGGATCCTGCCTTTCGCCCTCACACAGGTGACGTACGGCGAGGTTGTCCTGGGAGTCCCTCTCGAGACCCAGGGCGTTGTCCTATATGTCAATCGGCAAATGCGGCCCGAACCAGCCAACACGGTCACTGAGCTCCTGGTGCCAGGCCAGGGGGCAGACGGCAGCCCCATACGCGGCTCGGTGGACCTTGGGCTGAACTTCGCCGGCTCTCAGCTGGCTGCCTGTGATGCAGCGCTGGTCACCGCCGCCGGGGAGCCAGCCTTTGCCGGGGAACCCGGTCTCTGCTGGCTGAACCTGCTCAACACGATTGGCCATGACTCGAGGCCCACATACAACAGCGACGACGATCTGGATCGCTTCGAAACCGGCCAGGCATCCTGGATCATCGATGGCACCTGGAACCTGGAACGCCTGCTGAGCTCGGTTGGCCCTGACACCCTGGCCATTGATCCCTGGCCCCTCTATGAGGTTACAGGCAACCGACTGGCTGGCTATTTGTGGACAGAGAACGCCTACCTCGCGGCCAACCTGGCCACCGAGGATCTCGAGGCGTCCTGGGAATTCATGCGGTACCTGATCTCGCCGGAAGTCCAGTCGATCCTGGCGGAACCGGGAGGAGCGCGCCACCTGCCCGCCGCGGCAGGGGTGTGGGTGAGCGATCCACTGCTGTCACAGGCGATGGCGGCCCTGTCCCAGAGCGTTCCGTTCCCCATCAACCTCGAGACGGACGTCTACACGGAACCGGTGGAAAGGGCCATCTGGCTGGTCGTCCGGCAAGGGGCCGATCCGGCGGCAGCTTTGCAGCGGGCCCTGGACGAGATCCAGGTCGCGCTCGAGCGCTTCCGATCCGCGCAATGAGCCGTGGAGGCGGCGTGCGGGCAGGTGGCGTCTGCTTCGACCTGGCCAGGCGTCACACAGCGTGAGGAGTGCCGCCGGGCCGCCTTCGCCCAACCGAGTACGTTGAGGACGTGGTATGACCGTTCCTGACTGGGTGCAAGACGCGGTCTTCTACCAGATCTTCCCGGATCGATTCGCCAATGGAGATCCTGGCAACGATCCCCCCAATGTCCAGCCGTGGGGCTCGCCGCCGACGAGCTACGAGTTCCAGGGCGGCGATCTGAAGGGCATCCTCCTGAAGCTCGACTATCTGCTCGATCTGGGCGTGAATGCCCTCTACCTGAATCCAATCTTCCGATCGACCTCGAATCACCGCTACAACACGACCGACTACTATGCCATCGATCCCAAGCTGGGTGACCTCGCCGACTTCAAGGCCCTGCTCAAGCATGCCCATCGGAAGGGAATGCGGGTCGTGCTCGACGGCGTGTTCAACCACTGCGGGCGCGGGTTCTTCGCCTTCCAGGACCTGCTCGAGAACGAGTCCCATTCGGCGTACCGCAAGTGGTTCCACGTGCGGCGTTTCCCGCTGGATGCCTACGGCCCGGGGCTGGCCGAGAACTACCTGGCGTGGTGGAAGGTCAAGAGCCTGCCGAAGTTCAACACGAGCGAGCCGGAGGTCCGGCGCTACCTTCTGGGCGTTGCGCGCTACTGGATCGACCAGGGAGCGGATGGCTGGCGCCTCGACGTGCCCAATGAGATCGACGATGACAGCTTCTGGGCCGAGTTCCGCCGAACCGTAAAGGCCGCCAATCCCGAGGCGTACCTGGTGGGGGAGATCTGGGAGGCGAACCCTCGCTGGGTAGGCCCGGACCACTTCGATGGCCTGCTCAACTACCCACTGCGCGAGGCGCT
The DNA here is from genome assembly GCA_964420755.1 of uncultured Anaerolineaceae bacterium. Taxonomy (GTDB): domain Bacteria; phylum Chloroflexota; class Anaerolineae; order Anaerolineales; family E44-bin32; genus DATEAV01. The sequence goes on along the minus strand of CAYQUY010000167.1, from coordinate 3,740 downwards.
GCTCGGCCTGGTAGTCGACCGCGACGTTAAGCCGACGGTGTTTGCCCGTCAGGTCGATGACTTGGTGCGGCTCTACCCCCGTGAGAACCTCCTGGCGCACTACCTCCCGCTCGGCTCCCACGACACCCCGCGTGTACGGACCCTGTGCGGTGCCGACACGCGCAAGGTGAAGCTGCTTTTCCTGTTCCAGTTCTGCTTCCCGGGGGCGCCCGGGATCTACTATGGAGACGAGATAGGGATCGAGGGCGGGAAGGATCCGGACTCGCGACGGGCCTTTCCCTGGGATGAAGCCTCGTGGGACCTGGGTCTGCGCGCCTTTGTCAAGGACCTGATCCGACTCCGCCGCCGCATGGCGATCCTACGTCGCGGCAACTATCTACCGATCCTGGCCGACGACGCCGCCGGCGCGTTTGCCTTTGCCCGCCAGTGGGAGGGGGATTCCGTGGCGGTCGTTCTGAACGCTTCCGATTCCACCCGGACTCTCGCGTTGCCCACTGCTTCCCTCGGCTGGCAGGACGGCGAGACCGTGGTCGACGCACTGCGGGGCGGCAGGCGAGGGGTTGCCGGGGGCCAGGTCCGCCTCCGTCTTGCGGCATACGAGGGCGTTCTCCTTCACCGTGCGGCCCGTCGCTGAAAGAGCCTGCGCGGGCACTCCTCTCCTCGCGGGGCCGTCCGGTCCGCCGGCGACGGGCGTTGTATAATCCCGTCCGATGCACCTGATCTTGACGCACGAGCAAGGCGATCTTGATGCCGTCGGGGGCGTTCTCGCGGCGCGCCTGCTTGAGCCCGAGGCCTATGCCGTGCTGCCGCGCAGACTCAACCGCAACGTCCGGGCATACCTCACCCTTTACGGGGACGAGCTGCCCTTCGTCGAGTATCGGGATCTGCCTCGGCGCCGCGTCAACCGGGTCACCCTGGTGGATACCCAATTCATGGGAGCAGTGCGCGGCCTGGCCCCCGACTGCCAGGTGCACGTCGTCGATCACCACCCGCCCGACTCCCGAATGCCCGCCTCCTGGACGCACCACTTTGGCGAGGTGGGGGCGACCACGACGTTGTTGGTCGAGGCCCTGCAGGAGAGCGGCGTGGCGCCTGGATTGGTGGGAGCTACCCTCTTGCTCCTGGGCATCTATGAGGACACCGGTTCCCTCTCCTACGGCGGCACCAGCCCGCGCGATGTGCGGGCCTCCGCCTGGCTGCTCGAATGCGGTGCCAGCCTCTCTATCGCCAGCGAGTTCCTCAATCACCCGCTTTCTCCCGACCAGCGCGCCCTGTACGATCGCCTCCTGGAGGCGGCCGAGACACACCAGATTCAGGGCCTCTCGATTGTCATTGCCTGCGCCTCGGCCGACGGTTCCGTCGAGGAGATCTCGACCCTGGCGCACAAGCTCCGGGACCTGTTTGATCCGGCCGGGTTGTTCGTCCTGGTCGAGCTGGATGGGAAGATCCAGCTCGTCGCTCGCTCTACGACGGACGCGCTGGACGTGGCCCGCGTGGCGCAGCATTTCGGTGGTGGCGGCCACGACCGGGCGGCGGCGGCCCTCATCCGTGACCGCCTTCTGCCCGACGTCCGAAGTGAGTTGCTGGAGATGCTGCCCCAGCACATCCGGCCCTCCCGTACCGTGGGAGAGATCATGTCCCGGCGGCCGCAGCTGCTGGACCCGGCCGACACCGTGGCCGAGGCCGCAGAGCGCATGCGCCGCTTTGGGCACGAGGGCTACCCCGTGGTCGATCAGGGCAGGGTGGTCGGCCTGCTCACGCGCCGGGCCGTTGACCGGGCCATGTCCCACGGGATGGGTGAGCAATCGGTCAGCCGGGTGATGGATGCAGGGCAGCTCACGGTCTCGCCGAATGATTCGATCCAGCACCTGCAGCGGGTGATGATTCAGCAGGACTGGGGCCAGGTTCCTGTCACCGATCCGGAATCGGGCGCCGTCATCGGGATCGTAACCCGCACCGACTTGCTCAACTGCCTGGCGACAGCCGCGGTTGGCGTGGCCTCGCCCAATCTGGCGGAGGAACTGCAAGCAGCCTTGCCGCCGGCCCGTTGCGAGCTCCTTCGCCTCATTGGGCGACAAGCCGAGCGGCAGAACCTGGCGGTCTATGTCGTCGGGGGCTTCGTGCGAGATCTGCTGCTGAAAGCCCCCAGCGTCGACTTCGACCTGGTGGTTGAGGGAGATGCCATCAGCTTGGCCCGCGGGCTGGCGGAGGCCTGGGGAGGCCGGACCAGCACCCATCATCGGTTTGGGACGGCCAAGTGGAGGCTCGACCGGCGGAACCGAGCGCTGTTGGAAGCCCTGTCCTGTCCTTCCATCAGGCCCGAGGATCTGCCCTCCAGCCTTGACTTTGTTTCGGCTCGGACGGAGTTCTACACGCACCCCACGGCCCTGCCGTCGGTCGAGCGAGGCAGCATCAAGCTCGATCTGCACCGGCGTGACTTCACGATCAACACGCTGGCGCTTCGCCTTGACGGGCGCTTCTTCGGCTTGCTTCTCGATCACTGGGGCGGGGGGCGAGACTTGCATCAGCGTCTGGTCCGCGTCCTGCATTCCATCAGCTTCGTCGATGATCCGACGCGGATGCTGCGGGCCGTCCGCCTCGAGCAGCGATTGGGCTTCACCATCGAGAGCCGGACTCTCGAGCTCCTGCGCGAGGCTCTGCCGCTGCTATCCAGGGTGAGCGGGGAGCGCATTCGCAACGAGCTTCTTCTCATCTTCCAGGAACCCTGTTTGCCGCGCATCCTCTCGCGGCTGGCGGATCTGGACTTGCTGCGGGCTATTCACCCTGGCCTGTTGTGGGACGACTGGCTCGACAAGCGGTTCGAACAGGCCGTGGCATTCCGCGCTCCGGCCGAATGGGGCCTCGGCGCCCCTCCGGACCCGGAGACGCTTCTCTACGCTCTCTGGTGTTTCCGCCTGCCGGAGGCGGAAGCCGGCGAAGTATGTGATCGGCTCCGGCTTCCAATCGCAATGCGGTCCGTGATCCTGGATTCGAACACGCTCGGCCGGGACCTCGCCGGTTGGATCGCAGAAGAGAAGCCCAGCGTCCTTGTGGCCCAGCTCGACGGCATGCAGGAGGCCGCCCTGGTCGCGGCCTGGATTGGGTTGAGCGGCAAGCGCGCCGCGCGTACGGCGCTCGATCGCTACCTCTCGACCTGGTGCCGCGTCGTCCCGAAGGCCGACGGCACGACGCTGCGGGCGCAGGGCTTGCGACCCGGTCCTGTGTACGGGCGTATCCTCCGGAGACTCCGAGCCGCTTGGCTCGACGGGGAGGTGCAATCCTCCACCGAGGAGGAAGCCCTCCTCGAGCAACTCATCAAAGAGGCGCAAGCCGGTGGCTGAGGGCTTGGTGGTCAGCATCCGGACCGCCTGCGAGCAGGACCTGCCGGCTATGGAGTGGGATGGTGAGTATCGGCGCTTCCGCCAGCTGTACCAGGCCGCGATGGCCGATGCCAAGATGGGACGACGCGTGATCCTGGTGGCTGAAGTCGAAGGATCCATGGCCGGCCAGATCCTTGTCCAACTGGGGACGAGCATGGAGATCCTGTGCGACGGTCCGTCGACCGGATACCTCTATGCCTTCCGCGTCCGGCCTCCTTATCGGAACCGGGGGATCGGCACCCGACTGGTTCAGGTTGCCGAGGCGGAGGCTCGCGGTCGGCGCTACCGGTATGCTGCCATCTCCGTGGCCAAGGACAATCCCCGCGCCCGGACGCTTTATGAAAGGCTTGGCTATCACGT
>CAYQUY010000166.1:0-5978 GCA_964420755.1 uncultured Anaerolineaceae bacterium | reverse complement strand
GTACAGATCGATGGCCACGCTCTGGTCTTCGATCTCGAGGCGCACGCCCTCGCCCGCGCCTCGGCGGAAGAGGCGGTTGACGCCGCCCGGGACCGGGGCCATGGCCACGACGCCTGGCACCTGGAGACAGGTCAGCCGGGCCATCGTAATCAGCACCGCCGGGGCAATTCGGGTCGTCCCGGCGGCACGGCTCTCACCGTGCGGGTTTGTGTCCATGGTCGTATCCACTCCTGACCCAATCCGGAATCGCCCCCTAGATCGCCGCGGGATTATACCCCCGAATACCAGGCACACCCGCCCGCTCCGCCAGGGCGAGCAGCGCAGCCGGCTGGTTGGCAAACGCAGCCGGTGACAGGCGGCTCTCGACCAGTCCCAGCATGGTGTCGGTGAGGACCCTGTTGGCCGGCGCCGGCAGCCCCATTCGGGCGGCCTCGTCTGCCACCACGCCATTCAACCATCGGACCTCGGAGCGACCGCGGCCGATGTCATAGTGAAAAGAGGGCTTCTTGGCGCCTCGGCCGGAAGCCACGACATGACGCAGCAGAGGCTGGCTGAGCCAGGCGGGCAACCCCACCGCCAGGGTGAGCAGATGGACCGGGACCCCCGTCAGGCCCTCCGGTGAATAGCCGAGAGCGGCCATCACCCGTACCACCTCTCGTAGGGCTTCCAGTTCGAGGCGGTACACGCCGGGATGGCTGTACACGGCTCGAGGGGTCCAACCCAGGATGGCCGAGGTCGCATTGCTGACGATGTTCGTCAGGAGCTTCGACCACTTCATTCGCTGGCCGTCCTGGTGCAGTCGGGGAGGCATGCCCGCGCCCGCCAGGTCCGCCTGCAGGCGGGGGAGGAGCGGGTGGCCAACGGCAAGGTCGATGCCCCGCTCGCGTTCCACCCGCACCTGGCCGGGCTCGGGCGTGACCACAGCCGTTGTGAGCACGGCCGGGATCACCCGTTGTCCGCCCAGCCGAGAGGCCAGCGTGGCTTCGTTGCCTATGCCGTTGAGCAGGCACACGACAGGCGGGGGGTCCGCAGTGGCGGCGGCCAGGCTCACCGCGGCTGCCTCACAGTCGTAGGCCTTGACGGTCAGCAGGACGGCGTCTGGCAGGTCGGGCTGGGCAAAGGCCTGTGCCAGCTCACGGATCACCGTGGGGCGCTCGAGCCAGCCCGATGGGCCGGCCCCGCTGATCCGCAGCCCCTCTCGCTCAAGGACATCGGCCACACGGGGGCGCGCCAGGAAGGTGACTGGATGATCGGCAAGGGCGAGACGCCCCCCGACCAGGCCGCCAACTGCCCCGGTGCCGAACACAAGGTAGCGCATCTCAGCCCAGGCCAGAATCCCTCAGCAACCGGTCGACCAGAGCGTTCAGTTCCTCGTCCGAGTAGAAGTGGATGACCAGATTGCCGCCGCGGCGACCGCGCTTGAGCGTGACCCGTGTGCCCAGCGACACGCGCAGTCGTTCCTCGAGGTCGGTTACCTCGGGCGGCCGGCTCGCCTTGCGCGAGGTCGGCCGGCGCTCCCCGGTCAGGCGGCGCACCAGGTCCTCCGTCTGGCGGACGCTGAGGCCACGTCGCAGAAGGGTCTGCAGAGCAGCGGCCTGTGCTTGCGGGGAAGGCAGGCCGAGCAGCGCCCGGGCGTGCCCTTCGCTGATCTCGCCGGCGCGCAGCGCTTCCTGCACGACAGGTGGCAGCTTCAGCAGGCGCAGCGTGTTGGTGACCGCGGCCCGGCTCTTGCTCACCTGGGCAGCCACGCGGTCGTGACTGAGCCCGAAGTCCTCGATCAGCTGCCGGTACCCTTCGGCCGCCTCCAGGGCGTTCAGGTCGGAACGCTGCAGGTTCTCGGTCAGCGCCAGCTCGAGACGCTGTCGCTCATCGGCCTGGCGTACGACGACCGGGACGGTTGGCCGGGCGGCCAGCCGGGCGGCCTCCAGCCGGCGGGCGCCGGCGATCAAGACGTAGCCTTGCCCCTTTTCCTCTGGGGATACGATCAGGGGCTGCAGCACGCCATGCTGGCGAATCGACGACGCCAGCTGCTTCAGCTCGTCCGCGTCAATCCGCAGCCGGGGCTGGCGGGGATTCGAACAGATGGCCTCGACGGGCACCTCCAGGACCCCTCCAGGTGCGGCCTCGAGGGCCTGCCCGACCGGGATCAGTGCATCCAGTCCTTTTCCCAGACCGTGCCGTCGTGTCATATCACTCCTCGCCCGCAGCGGTTGCAGGGTGGTGTCCTGGCGTGTCGTCCATCAGGAGCTCCTGCGCCAGTGCCCGGTAGGCTGCGGCCCCGGCGGAAGAAGGGTCGTAAGCTGAGATGGGCAATCCGTGCGATGGAGCCTCTGCTAATCGCACGCTGCGCGGGATGATGGTGCGGAAGACCTGCCCGGGGAAGTGCCGCCGCACTTCGGCGGCGACCTCTTCGGAGAGTCGGGTGCGCTTGTCGTACATCGTCAGGATCAGCCCTCGGATTCGCAGGTCCGGACAAAGCCCGGCCCGGACCCGCCGCAGCGTCTCCATCAGGCTGGTCAGTCCCTCCAGCGCCAAGTACTCGCATTGCACAGGAATCAGGACGCCATCACCGGCGGCCAGCAGACCGTTGACCGTTAACAGGCCGAGGGCGGGGGGGCAGTCAATCAGGACGTAATCGTAGCGGCCGTTGAGCGGAGACAGGGCGCGCCGGAGGAGGCTCTCACGATCCTCCATCCCCACCAGTTCAACCTGGGCTCCTGCCAGGGCTGACGAAGAGGGCAGCAGAGAGAGCTGTAGCTTCGGATTGTGCAGGATGCCTGACCCCGCAGGCGCCTGGCCAAGGACGGCCTCATACGTGCCGTTCGTGACCGTCTTGCGGTCGACCCCCAGGCAGGCGGTCGCATTGGCCTGCGGATCGAGGTCGACCAGCAGGACGCGCCGGCCGGCCTCGGCCAGGTAGGCTCCCAGATTGATGGCCGTGGTCGTCTTGCCGACGCCGCCTTTCTGGTTGACCAGGGCGTACGTCCGCGTCATGGGATCACCTGCTGTCGGGCAGCCTCGACCTCGCCCGGGGTAGGGGTACCGGCGATCCCGCGACGGGTGACCGAAGCCGATGCCAGGAAGTTGGCGAATCGGGCCGCCTCCCAGGGGTCACGGGTCTGAAAAAGCCGGATGAAGAAGGCGGCGGCGAAGATGTCACCTGACCCCGTTGGGTCGACCTGAGGCACGGCCGGGGCCGGGATGCGCCGCAGGTCCCGGTTCCAGTAGACTCGGGCCCCGTCGGCCGCCTCGGTGACGACCAGCAGGCGCGAAAGCTCTGCCATCTCCTCGATAGCGGCCTCGTCTCCCTGAACGTCTTCAACGCTGACCACCGCGGCATGCGCCGCGCCAAGGAGGCGCTCCCTGTCGGCCCAGGGCATGTACCCGACGTGACCCTCGCCGTCCCAGCCTCTCATCCATCCCTGCGGCGTCAGGCAGACAAGCGCCGTCGGGAAGCGGCTGACCAGGTTCGGATCCACTTCCTGGGCCACTGGCCCGAGGTGAACGATTTGTGGCGAGCCCCAGAGGGCAGGGACGGACTCGGAGTTGAGGGGGCTGGCACGGGCGTGGAGGACCTGGATGCGACCGTTGGCCGTGTAGCGGTTCTCGAAGGTCGTCGACGTCTCACTGGGCACGCGGACGATTTCCAGGCTGGCCAGAGGGCTGATGTCCAGATCCTGGCTGCACGAGGTCACCACCCCGACGTCAAGACCGAGGGCGCGGGCCGTCAGGCCGGAATAGGCAGCAGTCCCACCCAGGGCAGGACCCTGGGGCATCAGGTCTTTGCAGATGTGTCCGATGAGGAGGTACTCGACGGGCCGCGTGGGCGCGAGGCTGGGCATGAAAGGGATTATACCGATGCAAAGAGACCTGCGACAGGTCCCTCGCTTGGACCTCTGTCGGGGGCTAGGGCCGAGGGATGATGGTGACCTTGCGATGCTCTCCCTCGCCGACGCTTTCGGTCACCACGCCTGGGTGCTCGCGCAACTCAAGGTGGATGATGCGGCGCTCATTGGCGGGCATCGGCTCCAAGGTCATGGTGCGCCCAGCCTCAACCGCCTGGTCGGCCATCCGGCGGGCGAGCTGCCGGAGCTGGCGTTCCCTCCGAGCGCGGTAGCCTTCGACGTCGATCACGACCGGCACTGGCCTCCCGATCTCCTTGCCGACGATCAATCGCGTGATGTACTGGAGTGCCGCCAGCGTCTCCCCGCGACGCCCCACGAGGATGCTCAGATCGTCGCCGCGGATGTCGGCCAGAAGTGGCTGGATCCCTCCGGGCTCGGAGGCCTCTCCCCAATGGGCTTCAACCGAGGCGCGAATGCCCATGCGTTCCAACAGTTCAGCGATCGTCTCACGGGTGGCTGCCAGGGCTTGTTCTGCATCCTCTGGCGCGGCTTCCGGGACGGCGGGCGTCATGGTAGCCGCGGGCGCAGGCGCCGCCGGCCGGCTCGGACGCAGGGTCAGGCGCACACGTGCCGGGCGAGTGCCCAGGCCAAACAGGCCCTTGCCCCCTTCATCCAGGACCTCAACCTCCAGCGCCTCCTCTGGTAACCCCAGTTCGGCGGCTCCCTTGGCGAGAGCCTCTTCGACGCTGGGGCCCGTGATCTCCAGGCTTGGTCTGTCTTCAGACATACCTGCATCCTCGGAGTCGCTACGGCTTCTTGGCCGGCGCCGGCGGTCGAAGGGAGAACAGATTGCGCCAGTTCACCTTGCCGAAAGCCGCATACTGGGCAATCTGCAGCAGGTTCGAGACGACGAAGTAGAGCGCCAGGCCGGCCGAGAACGAATAGGAGAACCATCCTAGGAGAAGCGGCATGTAGAGCGTCATCATCTGGCTCATCTGTGCGCCCTGGGCATCGGAGGAGGGCGGAGTGGCCAGCTTGCCCGACAGATAGGTCGTGATCACGACCAGAATCGTCAGCACGCCCGGGAGGGCCGAGTTCGGGCCAATGGGCAGCCGCTCGGGCTGCGCCAGGTTCATCCAGAGAAACCGGTTGTCCAGCGGCACCAGGGCCGACATCCCGGTGATGAACGGGTAGAAACGCCTGGACAACCCCAGCAGTTGGATCGGGGAGGCGGCCAGGGCCAGGATGATGGCCTGGTAGAGGCCGATGATGATCGGGAACTGGATCAACGTTGGCAGGCAGCCGCTCAAGGGGTTGAAGCCTACTTCCCTGTAGAGCTTGAGCGTCTCCTCCTGTAGCTTCTGCTTGTCGTCCTTATACTTCTTCTGCAGGTCCTGCATCTTCTTGGACTGCTGCATTTCCTGCATCTTCTGCGTGCTTCGTTGCTGCTGGAGCGTGAGGGGCAAAGTGATCAGGCGAATTAGAATGGTGAACGCGATGATGGCAAGCCCGAAGTTGTGTCCGAGGAAGCCATAGATCAACAGCAGGATGTTGACCATCGGGTTGATGACGAACGTGTTCATAGTAGTCCCACCTGCCTATCGGGCTGGGGTGAAGGACCACCGGACGGTGCCGGCAGTCGGATCGAAAGCGGTCACGAGGGTCTCTTGTCCGACAATGCCAATGAGCAGGGAGCCGCCGGCAAGGATCGGATCCGAGTAGACCTGGCCGGTGACGGTCTGTTGCCAGGCGGGATCGCCGTTGGCGATGCGGCGGCCGTAAACCGTGCCCGCCTCGGTGCCGAAGAATAGCAGATCCCCTTCTACCGCCGGGGTCCCCGTGATGGCGCCGCCAGGTTGCAGCCGCCAGAGCTCATGGCCGTCGGTGGTGCTTATGGCATAGAGCACGCCAGCGTCATCGCCGAAGATGGCTGTCTGGCCGGCGACGGCGGGGCTGGCCCAGACCCAACCTTCTGTCGGCGCCGACCAGACGGGCTGACCGGTATCGGGTTGCAGGGCATGGAGGCCGCTGCCGAAGGTGCCGACCATGAGCAGGCCCTCGGCCAATGTCGGGGCGTCGGCAATGGCGCCGCCCAGGTCCTGGCTCCACACGGGATTCCCCGTCTGCAGGTCC
>CAYQUY010000165.1:2924-6036 GCA_964420755.1 uncultured Anaerolineaceae bacterium | reverse complement strand
GGCGGTTCTGTTCACCCTCCACCCAGGGCACTGGATTCAGGGCTGGCCAGCCCTGGGCAGCGTCTTCGTCTTCGGCCTCCTCGCGGGAGGGCTGGTGGAGCGGCGAGAGACGCTCTGGATCGCTTGGGGCGCCCACGGCTTCGCCAACGTGTTGCCCGCTCTCCTGCTGGTCCTTGCCCCCGGCACCTGAGGCCGACCGCGGGGACACCGTATCCCCACAGTCCCCAGGCGCAGTCGGCTCTCTCTCCGATGCGGACCCCACTCCTCGCTGTGTTATACTCCGCGGCTCGGAGGCGTCATGCGTACTCGTGGCGGCGTGAGCGTCCTACGGCTAGTCTCGATCGGACTGCTCCTGCTTGCGCTCATCCTGGTCTTCTTTGAGCTCTTCTCCTACAGTCGGTCCCGAGCTCGCCTGCCCGAGGGGCTGACCATCGCCGGGGTCCCGGTTGGAGGTCTGGACAAGACGGCCGCCCTTGAGCGTCTGATGCAGACCTACACCACGCCGGTCGAGCTCCACTACGATGACCAGGTCATTCTGCTCCAGCCGGCCAGCGTCGGCTATCGGCTGGACACAGAAGGGATGCTGGCGGCAGCCGAGCTCGCCCGGAGCAGCCCGGATTTCTGGGTCGGATTCTGGGATTATCTCTGGAAGCGGACAGGTGAGGCGATCAGCATCCCTCTGCGCTCGGAGTACTCACATCCGCAGCTGGAGGCCTTCCTCAACGACATCGCTGCCCGCTACGATCAGCCTCCCGCGCCGGCCCAACCCGTCCCCGGGAGCACCGACTTCCTGGCCGGTTCCCCTGGCCGCGTGCTGGATGTTGCCCGGGCAGCGGAGCTGGTCGAGGCTGCGCTGAACGCGCCCAGCAACCGCCGCGCCCGCCTCCCGGTGGCAGCCACGGCGGCTCCCGGGCCGACGCTCGAGACGCTGGAGACGCTCTTCAAACAGAACATCGACCTGGCCGGCTTCGACGGCCTGACCGTGGTCTTCATGATGGACCTCCGCAGCGGCGACGAGCTGCGAATCGCATATCTCAACGGCCAGGACATTCCTACCGATCCCGACATCGCGTTTACCGCCGCCTCGATCATCAAGATCGGCGTCATGGTCACCTTCTACCGTTACTTCGACCCGCCCTTCGACGCCGAGGCGGAACGCTGGCTCTCCGAGATGATCCGGCTCTCGGGAAACGATCCTGCCGACTGGCTGATGGACCGCATCCGCCCGGGCCAGGGCCCTCTTGCGGTCACCGAGACCATGCGCGAGCTCGACCTGCAGAGCACCTTCCTGGTAGGCTACTTCCACCCACCGTTTGAGATCCTGTCCGGGGGAATCCCTCGCACTCCGGGCAACCAGCGCACCGACATCAACACCGGTCCTGATCCTCTCAACCAGACCGCGGCCTCCGACATGGGCATGCTCCTGGCTGATATCTACGAATGCGCCCACGGCGGCGGGACACTGCGCGCGGTCTTTCCCGACCAGATTCAGCCCGCCGAGTGCCAGGAGATGCTCGATCTGCTTTCGCAGGACCGTCTCGGATACCTGCTCCAGGCAGGGGTTCCCGACGGAACCCGCGTGGCGCACAAGCACGGCTGGACGGAATCGCCATTCGACAGCCTGGGCGACGCGGGCATCGTGTTCTCGCCCGCTGGCGACTACGTCCTCTGCATCTTCCTGTGGAACAGTCGCGAGATGATCTGGGAGCCAACTTCCGACCTGGTGGCGGACCTCTCTCGTGCCGTCTACAACTACTTCAATCCGCCACAATGAAGTAGGAGGAGCCGGCCGGACTCGCTCCTGTTCCGCGTTCCTGGATAGCTCTCTGCCCGCCTTGGCCATGCGAATCCACTTCTCTCCCAGCCTGACCTGGACGACGTGGTGGGCTCCACTTGCGCCTTGTCAGTCGGCTCCCTCCCTAACCAAGGAGAGCGTCGCCCGGAGACGTGAGCTCAAGCGCCATGCGCGAATCGCCGACGGGATTGCATTCGGGGCCGACCGGGGCGATGTGGGGCGAACCTCGGTCGGGCGAGGGTGCCAATTCGGATATAGGATGTTTGTTTTGTTCGAGCGTGACGGTTTGCACTGGAAGGGTCGGCGTCGTAAGATTACGTTAGGGAGGGGGTCAATCACAAGGAGGTCCGGCGCATGGCCAAAGGCCGCATCGTCGTCGACGAGAACGTATGCAAAGGCTGCGGCCTTTGCATTACCGTTTGTCCCAAGGACGTCATCCGGATTCAGATGGATCGGCTGACACCCAAAGGGTATCACCCGGCGGGTCTGGTGGATCCGGAAGGCGCTTGCACCGGTTGCGCCATCTGCACCGTGATCTGCCCCGACGCCGCCATCACGGCCTACCGTTGGGTTCCGGCGGCCGAGAAGATCGCGACGCCTGCCTGACAGGGAGGATGCAGTGCCACTTGAGCTTCTGAAGGGGAATGTGGCCTTCGCCGAGGCGGCGATTCGGGTCGGATGTGAGGCCTATTTCGGCTACCCGATCACGCCCCAGACCGAAGCGCTGGAGCACATGGCGGCCCGGATGCCGGAGCTCGGCAGGGTCTTTGTGCAGGCGGAGAGCGAAGTCGCGGCGATCAACATGGTCTACGGCGCGGCCTGTGCAGGCGTCCGGGTGATGAGTTCGTCTTCCAGCCCGGGCGTGAGCCTGATGCAGGAGGGACTGTCCTACATCGCCGGATCCGAAGTGCCGGCCGTACTGGTGGACATCATGCGCGGCGGGCCGGGGCTCGGCAACATCGCCCCTTCGCAAGGAGACTACAACCAGATCGTCAAGGGCGGCGGCCACGGCGACTACCGGCCGATCGTGCTCGCCCCGGCCACTGTCCAGGAGCTGATCGACCTGACCGTGCTGGCCTTCGACCTGGCCGAGAAGTACCGCTGCATCGCCATCGTTTTGGCCGACGGCAGCCTGGGGCAAATGATGGAGCCGGCTGAGCTACCTCCTATGGGGCCTGTCCGCAAGCCGAGCGACCGGCCCGCCTGGGCGCTGACGGGGGCCAGGGACCGCGAGCCCAATATCATCACCTCGATCTACATCGACCCCGTCGTGGAAGAGAAGCTCAACCTCAGGCTGATGGAGAAGCAGGCCCGGAT
>CAYQUY010000165.1:0-2914 GCA_964420755.1 uncultured Anaerolineaceae bacterium | reverse complement strand
GGCCAATGAAGTCCGCTTCCGCGAGAGCGACCTGGAAGACGCCGACATCGCGGTGGTCGCCTTCGGAACGGCGGCCCGGGTGTCGCAGTCGGCGGTCAAGGCCGCGCGCGAGGAAGGCATCAAGGTCGGCCTGCTGCGCCCGATCTCTCTGTATCCCTATCCCTACCAACGGGTGGCGAAGGTGACCGAACAGGTCAAGGCAATCCTGGTTGTCGAGATGAATGGCGGGCAAATGGTCCAGGACGTCCGTCTGGCAGTTCAGGGCAAGGTGCCGGTGTCGTTCTACGGCCGGATGGGGGGCGTGATGCCTCTCCCGGATGAAGTCCTGGAGCAGATACACAAGCTCCAGACGAAGCTGACAGGGGCACCTGAAGGGGGTGAGGCATGACTGAAGCAGGCATGGTTGAGTCGTTGATCTACACCCGTCCCGAGGCCCTGAAGCCGATCCACACGCATTACTGTCCGGGGTGCACCCACGGTATTGCGCACCGCCTGATCGCGGAGGTGGTTGACGAGATGGGGGTGCGGGAGAACACCGTCGGGATAGCCCCGGTAGGCTGTGCGGTGTTCGCCTACTTCTACTACAACTTCGATTTCGCCGAGGCGGCCCACGGGCGGGCGCCCGCGATGGCGACGGGGTTGAAGCGAGTGAGCCCCGACAAGATCGTCTTCACCTATCAGGGCGACGGCGACCTGGCGGCGATCGGCATGGCCGAGATCATGCACGTCGCCGGGCGCGGCGAGAACATCACCACCATCTTCATCAACAACGCCATCTACGGCATGACCAGCGGCCAGATGGCGCCGACGACCCTGCCCGGCCAGAGGACAACCTCCACTCCGTTGGGGCGGGACGTCGAGATCCACGGCTTTCCGCTGCGCATGTGCGAGGTGCTCTCGCAGATGGATGGCTCGGCGTATATCGTGCGGCGCAGTCTGCACGACGTGCCCAACATCCGTAAGGCAAAGAAGGCACTGCGGCAGGCGTTCGAGGCTCAGAGGCAGGGGCTGGGCTTCTCAATGGTCGAACTCCTCTCGAGCTGCCCAACCAACTGGGGAATCAAGCCAGAGAAAGCGCTGGAGTGGATCAAGGAACACATGATCCCCGCCTTTCCCCTGGGGGACTACAAGGTGCACCCGGCACTGGCAGAGAAGAAGGCGTAGGCGTCACGATGCAGACTGAGATCATCATCTCCGGTTTCGGCGGCCAGGGTGTTCTCTTCGCTGGTCAGCTTCTGGCGTATGCTGCCCTGGATTGTGGCCGGCGGGTGACGTGGATTCCGTCCTACGGTCCCGAGATGCGCGGCGGCACGGCCCACTGCGTCGTCATCATCAGCGACGAGGAGATCGGTTCGCCCATTGTGCGCGATCCCCGGGCGGCGATCGTCATGAATCTGCCGTCGCTGGAAAAGTACGAGCCGCTGGTCAAGCCGGGCGGCGTCCTGGTGGTCAACGCCTCAATGGTTGATCGCACGCCGACACGCAAGGACATTGACGGCGTGATGGTGCCCGCGATCGAGATCGCCGAAGCCCTGGGCGAACGGCGGCTGGCGAACCTCGTCTTGCTCGGAGCGCTGCTGGAGCGGCTGCCGGTCTTGTCGCTGGAAGCCGTCGGCACGGCGCTAGAAAAGCATATCGCCGCCCGCCACAGGGACATGGTCCAGGCGAATCTGGTGGCCTTGCAGAAGGGGGCGGCCCTGGCACGAGGCGAGAAGGTCTCTGCCTGACGACGGGATTCGGCCACGCAGACCAAGCGCAGGTCTTCCTGCGGCCGGGGCGGAACGACATCGGGACTCATGCTCACTGCGCGCGGCTGGCCTCAAGACGATCGCAGGATTCCCGGCCCGGTCTTCGGAGCCCACCTCCTCGTCCCAGTTACGCCGACGCTGAACCCGCAACTGATGGGCTCATAGCGCGAACGGCTCGGTATTCCTGCCCCCGACAAGGGGAGAAGAGGCTCCAGAGGCGGTCGCGATAGCTTGCCGGCCGAACCGCCGGGGCGTGGAGCGCCACTGATTTGCGGTTCGCGCCAATCCCCATTGCCTTTCCGAGTGAAGTATGCCAGAGTCCACGGCAAGAGTGGGCGTGGCGCGCGTCAGCCCGCCCTCTTCTTCGGGGAAACGCCGTGGCGGTGATCCTGGTCAGCTTCCTGGTCGCCTTCGTGGCCGGTGTCGGACCAGTTGTTGTATACGCGCTCATCGTGTGGTGGTTCGATCGGTACGAGAAGGAGCCCTGGCCTCTTCTGCTGGGGGCCTTCCTTTGGGGCGCGGTCCCGGGGACGCTGCTGTCGCTGATCGCCGAGTTCGTCCTCGATGTGCCGATGCGTTTCGTGCTGGGGGAGGGGTTGGCCCTCCAGTCCGTCCGCACAGCCTTGGTGGCCCCTGTCGTGGAGGAAGCTGTCAAGGGGGCTGCCGTCCTGGCCATCTTCCTGTGGGCCCGGACAGAATTCGATAGCGTCCTGGACGGTATCGTATACGGCTCCTTGGTGGGTTTCGGTTTCGCGGCGGTGGAGAACGTGCTGGCCACTGTCGGCAGTGCTGGAGAGGGCGGTCTGGGCGCGATGATGGTGGTCATCTTCGTGCGATCCTTCCTCTACGGCTTGAGTCATGCTCTATACACCAGTCTGACCGGGATCGGGCTGGCGCTAGCCCGCATTTCCCGCCAGGCATGGCAGAAGGTGGCCTGGTCGCTGCTGGGTGTGCTCCTGGCGATGGGGGGCCATGCCCTCCACAACGGCAGCATCATGCTCGGTGTCGCTTCCGGGTCATTGATCGGGCCGCTGCTGGGTTTGCTCGCCGAGTGGATGGGTGTGCTCGTGCTTCTGACCATCATGATCGGGGCCACGCTGCAGGAGAGGGGGTGGCTCGTGCGCGAGCTGGCGGGTGAGGTCAGCGCCGGCCTCATCACCGCTCAG
>CAYQUY010000164.1:3023-6048 GCA_964420755.1 uncultured Anaerolineaceae bacterium | reverse complement strand
CGCCGCTTCACGCGGCCTGGGCAAGGCTGCCGCCCTGGCATTCGCCCGCGAAGGTTCCCGAGTGGCCATCTGTTCGCACAGCGATGAGATCAACGCGGCTGCCGCCGACATCCAGCGGCAGACCGGCGCAGAGATTCTGGGCCTCCGAGCGGATCTGACGATCGCTGACGACATCGCAGCGCTGGTGAAGGTTGTGCTGGAGCGCATGGGCCAGATCGACATCCTGGTCATCAACGCCGGCGGCCCACCTCCGGGGGGATTCCTCGGGCTGCACCCGGATGACTGGGAGCGTGCCTACCGGCTGACGGTCATGAGCGCTGTCCGCCTGTGCTACGCCATCCTGCCCCACATGCTGGAGCGGGGATCGGGCAGCATCGTCGCCTCACAGTCCTACTCGGTGAAACAGCCTATCGAGAACCTTATCCTTTCGAACTCCCTACGCATGGCGGTCATCGGGCTGATGAAGTCCCTGGCGCTAGAGGTGGGGCCGAAAGGGATCCGGGTCAACACGATCAACCCGGGCTGGACATCCACCGAGCGCGTGGGAGACCTCATGGCGGACCGCGCTCGGCGCAGCGGAGGGACGCCGGAGCAGGAGATCCGCAAGATCGCGGCGGAGATCCCGCTGCACCGGATGGGAAGCGTCGAGGAATACGGGCGGGCCATTGCCTGGCTGGCATCGCCGGCCGCCTCCTATATCCATGGCCACGCCCTCTTCATCGACGGCGGGATCACCAAGGCCGCGCTATAGCCCGCCAAGGGAGCCGCAAGCCACCCTCTCCAACAGTCACGCCACTCGCGAGATCAGCGTCACCCCGGCAGCAGGACCCCCGACGGGTAGACCTGGCGTCCCAGCCTTTCCGAGACGCCCTCCGAGCTGGAAGGTGACGGCCTCGATGCGCAGGCCATCTCTGTCTTCACTGTCCGCCGGAGAGGTCGGTCAACGTTAACTACTCCACGCAGCCAAGGCTGCGTGGAGTAGAGAGTGGAACAGAGGTTGCCAGTCAGCGCTGCTTCTTAAGGTTCTATGCGGCCTGCTCCTTCTGCTCTCCGAGCGCGCGGCGCCGGACGAGCGTTCTGAGTCTTGATGCCAGCAAGCTGGCATGCACCGGCTTGATCAGGTAGTCATCCGCCCCGGCGTCCAGGGCTCGGGCCACGCTCCCCGGCGCGCCCAGGGCCGAGAGGATCAGGATGGGAACATCGCTGAACTCCCGGATGCGCCGGCACACTTCCCAGCCGTCCATCTCGGGCATCAGCAGGTCCAGCATGACGACATCGGGCGGGCTGTCCTTGCACGCCTCAATGCCTTCCTCGCCGCTGAAGACCGCCTGAATCTGATAATCCTGCCCGCGAAGCAGGGTGCGAAGCATGATCGCCAGATCGGGATCGTCGTCGACCAGCAAGACCTCAATAGCCATAAAGCGTTCCTTCTCCCTCTCGGATGAACCGATTATCGCCCACTTCCTGCTGCCTCGACCTTACAATCGACTTTCACTCTCGCCGTCGGGTAGAACCATAGCTTGATGGGGCGGATCCCCCCAGCGGTGGGGCGGATTCGCACTCCCCCGCGCCAGGTCCATGACCTTCGGACTACCGGCCACCATCCCCTCTGGCTTGCCAGCACGGCACAGGCGGGCTATCATTGCGCCTCAACACCTGGGAAGATCAATATGACGCAGAACGCCAGCCCCGCTGCTGCCACCGACGCCCTCACCTGCCCGCAGTGCAAGCGTCCCGTCCCCCGAGATGCCATGTCCTGCCCGCATTGTGGCGTAGACCTGATGCTGGTGGCGCTGCTAGCGGAGCGGGCCTCCCTGGTGGGGCTCCCCGAAGCCGCCCCGATCCCATCCACACCCGAAGCCCTGGTTCCGCGGATTGGGGAGTACCTCGTCAACCAGGGCCTGCTCAGCGAAGATCAGCTCCAGGTCGGGCTCAAACGCCAGGCCGAGCTCTCTGCCAAGGGGGATCACCGACTCCTGGGCAAGACGTTGGTCGAGCTGGGGTTGGTCGACCGAGAGACTCTGGATCGGGCGGTCACGGGGCAGATCATTGAGCTCCATGCGGCCCTGCAGGACGCAAACCGGACCCTCGAGCGACGCGTTTCCGAACGGACGATCGAGCTGCGCCGGGCACTGGAGCGCCTCACGGAGCTCAACCAGCTGAAAGCCAATCTCATCTCCAACGTCTCCCACGAGCTTCGGACGCCTCTGGCCCAGATCAAAGGCTATGTCGAGCTCCTTGTTGACTCGAAGCTGGGCCCCAACACCCCCGAACAGGAGAAGGCCCTGAAGGTGATGGTCCGGGCCACCGACCGTCTCGGACGCCTCATCGAGGATCTGATTGAGTTCTCCAGTGCATCGCGACAGGGTATGGCACTCAAGGTGCAACCGGTCAACCTGGCGGCCCTCGTCGAGGACGTGATCCGCCGCTCGGAAGAGAAGTCGGTGAAGGCCAGCGTGACCGTGTCCGGTGATATTGATAAGGACGTCCCGGCCTTGAACGCGGATCCCGACCGATTGGGCTGGGTGCTCTTCCAGCTCGTGGACAATGGCATCAAGTTCACCCCTGCCGGAGGCAGTGTGACCGTCACGGCCAAGCTGCAAGACGAGTTGGTGACGATCCTGGTCCGAGATACCGGGATTGGAATCCCGAAGAACCGCCTGCCCGAGCTCTTTCAGGCGTTTCATCAACTCGACGGCTCCACCACCCGCCGCTACGGAGGCACAGGCCTCGGCCTGGCTCTGGTGAAGGTGATCCTGGACGCCCACGGATCGAGCGTGGAGGTTGAGAGCGAAGAGGGCGCTGGCACCTCCTTCGCCTTCGTGCTGCCTTTGGCCCCGGGTAAGAGATGATTGCCACCCCTTCTCCCTCCGACACCCTGACCCATGGGACCGAGCTCAACGCGGTCTACGCCATCGCCCGAATCGTGGCGGAGACCTTCGACACCGAGGCAGGCCTGGACGCCGTCTTCCGCCTGGCCCGCTCGATCTTCATCTTCGACGTCGTCGCCCTATATCTTGAGAAC
>CAYQUY010000164.1:2696-3013 GCA_964420755.1 uncultured Anaerolineaceae bacterium | reverse complement strand
ACCAGGAGTCCGGCGGCCTGGAGCCAACCTACGCCCGTGCCCTGGGCCGCGGCCGGACCCAGGAGGCCGACGTCGCCTGGGGCGAACCTGCCGCCAGCGAAGCCTTCCGCAGCGGGGAGACCGTCCTGCGCCAAGAAGACCTGGGCCCAACCGTCAAGAGCCGGGACCGTCGCCGCGACTACCTCGGCCTGCCCCTCATCGTCCGGGGTAGGTGCGTCGGCGGACTGGTGTTCGGCCGGTTCGGCGGTCCATCCTATCCCCCCGAGCATGTCCGTCTGGCCGAGTTCGTGGCTTGGCACGTCGGCCAACTCCTGGAG
>CAYQUY010000164.1:0-2686 GCA_964420755.1 uncultured Anaerolineaceae bacterium | reverse complement strand
CGCCAGCCTGGAAGCGCAGCGTGAGCTGGCCCGCCTGCAGGACGAGTTCATCTCCACCGTCTCGCACGAGCTCCGCACCCCTCTCGGCTTCATCAAGGGCTATGTGACCACGCTCCTTCGCGAGGACACCGAATGGGAAGAGGCAACCAAGAAGGAGTTTCTGCACATCATCGACGACGAGGCCGAGCGCCTTCGGGAGCTGATCGACAACTTGCTCGATTCCTCTCGACTCGAGAGCGGCAGCCTGGGGATGACCTGCGAACCGACCCGTCTCTCCAGCCTCCTCCGCGATTGCTCCTCTCGGATCAGGTCGATCTTCCCAGAGCTTGATCTCCGTCTCGAAGTGCCCGATGACCTCCCGGAGCTGCAAGTCGATGGCACCCGGGTGGCGCAGGTGCTGGACAACCTGATCACCAACGCCTGCAAATACGCTCCTGGCGCCCTGGTGATCGTGCGGGCCTCTGCCCAGGGAGATCATGTCCGCCTGGAAGTCGAAGACCATGGCCCTGGCATCCCTGCCGAGCACCTTCCGCGAATGTTTGAGCGTTTCTACCGGGTGCCCAGCAAGAGTGGGGCAGTTCGAGGGACGGGCCTGGGGCTGCATATCTGCCGCAAGATCGTAGAGGCTCATGGCGGCAAGATTGGCGTCGAGAGCGAGGTGGGCGTTGGAACGAAGTTCTACTTCACCCTGCCACTCTCCCCACCCGTTGATGAGCAATCCCAGAGCGGGAAGGCATCCAATGGCTGAGAACAAGAAGACCATCCTCCTCGTTGACGACGAGCCGCGCTATCTGCGTCTCCTCGAGGTGAACCTGATCCCGGACGGCTATGCCATCCGCACGGCAGCCGACGGCCAGCAGGCGGTCGCGGCGGTGGCGGCCGAGCAGCCGGATCTGATCCTCCTGGACGTGATGATGCCTGTCATGGATGGGTTCACCTGCTGTGAGCGCATCCGCGAGTTCTCCTCCGTTCCGATCATCATGCTCACCGCCAAGGGCGAGGAGCGCGACCGGGTGAGGGGTCTGGACGCCGGCGCCGACGACTACGTCGTAAAGCCTTTCGCCGCCCAGGAGCTTCTGGCCCGCGTGAGGGCCGTGTTGAGGCGGGCCGAACGACAGGAGGTCGGCGGCTTCCACCAGCCAATCTTCAAGCATTACGAACTCCAGATCGACCTGCCGCGGGCAATGGTGACGTGCGCAGGGACCGAGATCATGCTCACAGCCACCGAGTACCGCCTTCTCCAGACGCTGGCGGCCTCCATCGGCAGAGTGCTCACCCCGGAAGAGCTGCTCACCACCGTCTGGGGCCCTGAGTACCGGGAGGATAAGGAGATCCTCTGGGTGTGCCTGAGCCGCCTGCGACAGAAGATCGAGCCAGACCCCAAGAGCCCGATCCACATCCAGACCCGGCAGGGAATCGGCTACCTCATGCCTCAGGCGGCCAACACCCGCACCAGCGAAAGCGACTGAGCCGCTTTGCAGGCCACGGAGCCGGGCAACGGCCGCCGCGCACCACATCCGTAAAGGAGTGAAACAGGCCGGTGGGCAATCGCGCGGCCCCTCGCGGCTGGATTCCCCAAGGTCCCTTGCCCGCAGCAGACGCCGAGAGCGACTTCTGCTATAATCTCCGAAGCGACCCTCCAAAAGGAGCGCGCCTATGAGCGATGACAAGGCCCTGGCGCTTCGGGCGAAGATGCTGGGGGCGATGCTGCGGCTGATCCGCCTCTCGTCGGGGAAGAGCCTGAAGGAGGTCGCGGCGCTCATTGGCACCACACCCAGCTCGCTCGCTGACTGCGAAACTGGCAAGAAGGCCATCTCCCTGCCAGAGCTGGAACTGTTCTCCCTCCAGCTGAACGTCCCCCTGCAAAGGTTCTGGCAGCCCGAAGCACCGCTGTCCGAGAAGATCCAGTTCAATCCCGCGGCCGTGGCCGCGCTCCGCCAGGGCATGGTCGCCGCCCAGATCCGGGCTCGCCGGAGTGAGGCGCGCCTCACCCTCAAGAAGCTTTCGGCCGCGACCGGCATTGCGGCCACAAGGCTTTCGGCCTACGAGCAGGGCGATCACCCTGTTCCCCTGCCCCACCTCGAGGCCATAGCCGCAGCCCTGGGCCAGAAGCTGGAAGACTACGTTGACACACAGGGCCCGTTCGGCGAATGGGACTCCTGCCGCAAGACCCTGGAGGCACTGCTCGAGCTCCCGGCCGAGCTTCGGGACTTCGTGATGCGGCCAGCCAACCGGTCATACCTGAGGCTTGCCAAGCAGCTAAGCGAGCTCTCGACGGAGAGGCTGCGCACGCTGGCCGAGGATCTCCTCGACCTCACCCTGTGAACAATGAGGGGCCGTCCGCTCTCGAGCAAGAGGCCATGGCCGCCTACCGGGAGAAGCGGTTGGGGGCGGCGGAGCAGGCGTTTGCCGCCGCCCGCCAGAAGTACTCCGAGGTCGGCGAGCGCGCCAAGGCCGCGGAGATGGCCAACAACCTGTGTGTCGTCCTCCTCGACGCCGGCCTGCCTCAGAAGGCTTTGGAAGCCGTGTATCCGACGGTCGAGGCCTTTGGTGAACTGAAGGACCATCTTCACCTGGCCCAGGCCTACGGCAACCTGGCCTCGGCCCAGGAGGCCTGTGGTAAGACCACCGAGGCGGAGGCAAGCTATCGCAAGGCCGCAGAGACGTTTGCCGCCATCGGCGACAA
>CAYQUY010000163.1:0-6093 GCA_964420755.1 uncultured Anaerolineaceae bacterium | reverse complement strand
TACAGCACATGACCCTCGATCACTGTGTACACCTTTGCGAAACAGTACAGGCTAGGGGATTGCTGCTGAGCCCGCGTGTCGGCGGCGCACCCGGGTGCCGCCTCCCCTTCGGGAAGTCCGGTGCCAGAGAGGGCGGCAGATGGCAGGAAGGTATTGGACCGACAGCGGCGGCCATCCGGCCGCCGCTGCTGTACAACAAGGGGCTATCGCTCTCGTCCTCGAGGCAAGCGAGCACTCTCAGGCCTTTCCCTCTTTCTCCATCCTCCTGCAGGCCCGAGGCGAAAGGGGGCTGCGCGGTAGAGCCTCGTTGGGGCTAGATCCAGGTTGGCTCATCGTACTTGCCGAAAACCTCGCGCATCACCCCGATGATCTCACCCAAGGTGGCATAGCACCGAACCGCCTGCAGGATGAGCGGCATGGTGTTCTCGGACCCCTGGCAGGCAATTCGAAGTCGGTCGAGCGCCTGACCCACGGCGGCGTTGTCCCGACTGAGGCGGAGTTTGCGCAAGCGCTCCGTCTGCCGCTCCAGCCCCTTTGGATCCATCTCCAGGAGGCGGATGCGCAAGGGGGTTTCGTCGGCGTACTGGTTGACGCCGACGATGAAGCGAGCCTTCTGGTCTATCTCCTGCTGGTAGCGGAACGCTGAATCGGAGATCTCCCGCTGGAAGAACCCCGCCTGGATGGCGGGTAGCACGCCGCCGTGGTCCTCGATGCGGCGGAAGTAGTCGCGGGCCTGGGCCTCGAGGCGGTTGGTCTGGGCTTCGACGAAGAACGATCCCCCCAGCGGATCGACGGTGTTGGCGACGCCGGATTCCTCAGCCAGGATCTGCTGCGTGCGCAGGGCAATGGTGACGGCATGCTCCGAGGGCAAGGCCAGGGCCTCGTCCATCGAGTTCGTGTGCAGGGACTGGGTTCCACCCAGGATGGCGGCCAGCGCCTGGACGGTCACGCGCACGATGTTGTTCTCGGGCTGCTGAGCTGTAAGGCTCACGCCAGCGGTCTGCGTGTGGAATCGCAGAAGCCAGGAGCGGGGATCCCGGGCGCCGAAGGTGTGCCGCATCTCATGGGCCCAAATGCGGCGGGCGGCCCGGTACTTGGCGATCTCCTCGAAGAAGTCGTTGTGGGCATTGAAGAAGAAAGACAGGCGGGGGGCGAAGCTATCGATCTCAAGCCCTCGGGCCAGGGACCAGCGCACATACTCCATGCCATCGGCGAGGGTGAAGGCCAATTCCTGGGCAGCCGTGGCCCCAGCCTCCCGGATGTGGTAGCCAGAGATCGAAATGGTGTTCCACTGGGGAAGCTCCTGGCTGCCATATTCGATCGTGTCGACCACAAGCCTCATCGAGGGTTCAGGTGGGAAGATGTACTCTTTCTGCGCAATATACTCCTTGAGGATATCGTTCTGGATCGTGCCGCGCAGCTGATCGTGGCGAGCGCCCTGCTTCTCAGCTGCCGCGATGTACGTAGCCCAGATCACGGCCGCTGGTGAGTTGATGGTCATGCTGGACGAAACCTTGTCCAACGGGATGTCCCGAAGCAGGCCCTCCATGTCCTCGAGGGAGGAAACAGCAACGCCGCACTTCCCGAACTCGCCCAACGCCTGAGGGGCATCGGTGTCGAATCCCATCAATGTGGGCAGGTCGAAGGCGATGGAGAGCCCCGTCTGGCCTTGGTCGAGAAGGTAGCGGAATCGGGCGTTGGTCTCCTCGGCCGTGCCAAAGCCCGCAAACATACGCATGGTCCACAGACGGCTGCGGTGCAGGCTGGGATGGATGCCCCGCGTGTATGGGTATTGGCCGGGAAGTCCGAGGTCGCGCTCGTAGTCGAGGTCGGCAACGTCAACCGGGGTGTACAGGCCCTTGACCGGTTCCGAGGAGGTGGTGAGGAAGCGTTCGCACCGCTCTGGCATTCGGCCTAGCGCCGGGTGCAGATCCTCTTGTTCCCAGCTTTGGAGCGCGCGCCGGAGTCGATCGAACTGCCCCTTGTCGTACATCCGCCCCTCCACTGCGCCGTTGGATGAGCCAAGGATTATAGCATGCGGGTTCGGTTGCCCCTCCCCCGGAGCCTCCGAAGGCTCCAGAAGATCCAGGCCAGGAGGATGAGGTTCACCAAGGCGGCTGCTGGCCAGGTGACCTGGGAGTAGTCCGAGTGGGTGAGAAGCAGGCGATCGGCCCAGTACCATGCGCTGATCAGCGCGGCGACCGAGAGGGTGAAGGCGGGCGCCCATGGGGCCCGCAGGAAGAGGCCGCCGGCGGCGATCATCGGCAGGACTGCCAGGCCGCCTCCGCTCAGGGGGATGTACCAGCGAGGGACGGTGAGGGGCAGATCCGGCAGGTGGAGACCGGCGATCAGGCGAAGCCAGCCGATGACGGAAACGATCAGGGCGAGGGCGATGATCGCGTAGACCAGGCGTGGCCGGCGCTCAGATCGCAAGGGTGATCTTCCCCATCTGGTCACCGGCAGCCAGGCGTGCCTGCGCGGCGGCAGCCTCCTGAAGGGCAAACTGCCGGTCCAGCACGGGTCGGAGGCGCCCCTCAAAGACCAGCCCCATCACGCGTGCAAAGTCTGTCCGTGTACCCATCGAAGATCCCAGGATCGACAGGTGCTTGCCGAAGATGAAACGGTTGTCGATCTCGAACGTCGGGCCACCCGTGTTGCCCACGGTCAGGATGCGTCCACCCCTGCGGGCGGCCCGCAGACTCATCGGCATGGTTCCGGCCCCGACATTGTCCACGACGACGTCGGTGCCCCGGCGGCCGGTCGCCTCGAAAGCGGCCTTGGCCCAGTTGGCCTCCATGGAGCGGTCGATGACCACATCTGCCCCGACCGACTGGGCGAGAGCGACCTTGACCGGGCTGGAGCCCACGACGAGCACTCGGGCGCCAGCCAGTTTGGCGATCTGGATGCTGGCCGTGTTGACGCCGCCGGAGGCGCCCACGATCAGGACGGTTTCCCCGGCCTGGAGTTTGGCTCGGGTGATCAGCGAGTGCCAGGCGGTCTCGAAGACAAGGGCAGCTGCGGCTGCGGCGTGGTAGTCGAAGCCATCGGGCAGCCGTAGGAGGTTCGCTGTCGGGACAGCGACATACTCGGCATAAGTGCCTCGCACCGTTTCTCCCAACAACTGCCACGTCCGGCACAAGTTGTCCTTGCCTGCCAGACAGTCGTCGCAGCGGCCGCAGCCCAGGTTGGGGTTGATGACCACGCGGTCGCCAACCGCGAACTCCATCACGCCTTCACCCAGGCGGGCCACCTCGCCCGCGCCGTCTGCGCCAGGGATGTGTGGAAGCTCCAAGCGGATGCCTGGCGAACCTTGGCGTACCCATAAATCCAGACGGTTGAGAGCGGCGGCCCGCAAGCGAACGAGCACCTGCCCGGCCCCCGGCTCGGGGGTCGGAAAGTCAGCGTACTGGAGGACCTCGGGTCCTCCGTGCTGATGGAAGAGGATCGCTTTCAAGGGGCCTCCTACATGGGTTCTGTGCGACGGAAGGACTCAGGGGCACGAAGATGTGCCTATGACAGCACCGGCAGGGCCCACACGGCTGCAAGGACACCCATCCACTCCACTCCCGCGTTCTGGACTCCCCGACCGTGGCGAGGCAAAAGACCAAGATCCGAAGGTGTCTTCCGGCCGGACGTCGCAGACCCTACTCTGCCGATTATATCTCCCTGCTTGTTCCCATGGGAGACGGCCGAGACGCAATGGTGCCTCGTCTCGTCCCCCGCCTTATCTGGCAGGCCTTCGCAGCCAGTCTCTGCACGAAGGGTATGGAGACGCCCTAGGGAACAACGGAATATCTATGCAGGTTCTGGCTCACGGAAATCAGAAGCCGTTGGCCGGGAGAGGCGTCGGGCCTGAAGGGAAGGGCCTCAGCCCTTACTCGAGAACGAGCTCGCGCAGATGGATCTTGGCCGTTTCGGGTTCGTTGAGGTTGCGTATCTCCATCTCGATCCGGACCACGCTCTCTGGGGCCTCATCAAATAGCACTTCGACTGTCGGGTCCGCGGGCAAGTTGTAGTAGGTCTCGCTATAGAGCGAGGGTTCTGTTGTACCCGTGCCGAACAACCGTATCGTGAGCGAATAGTCCATACTGCCGGTGGTCAATCGGATTCCTGTCAGACGACGCGGTTGGTCGAAGGCAAGCACCAGTCGGAACGGATTGGCCTCGAGGCCCCGCGCCAGGGTGAGTGGGTTGCCATCGAAGATGTCCCCGATGCTACCCATGTCAAGGACCGAATGCTCGATATGAATCGTCTCTCCGCTGACGACGACATCGGCCAGCACCGGACGCTGACGCTCCAGGCGCTCCTGGGCAAAGACCTCGTCCGCCTGTGGTGAGTAGTGCATGTGCACGAAATAGAAGCCCGGTCTGCCATCCGGATAGGGAAGAGTCCGCTCGACGGTCACCCCCTCGAACTTCGGATTGTTGAGTACCTCCTCGTACTCTGCCGGAGTGAGGATGAAAAGCATCTGGTCGTTGAGATCGCCCTTCTCCTCGATGAATCCCGATGCGTTGCGCGTCTCCACAGGGAGATCGGGCGGGAGCAAGAAGGCCATCACGATGTCAGTGCCATTGGCCCATGTGGGCGAGATGAAGATGTGCCGGCCCGGCTGGTCCTGAAGGATCTCCAATACAGCGCCGGCAATCTGCCTAGCGCCGTACTGCAGGCCCTCCATGCCGTAGTCGCTGAACCAGGTGGGGCCATTCACCAGGGCATCGCGTAACATGCCTATGCTGGCCAGGCTGAGAAGCGCAAAGATCACAATGGCCACGGAGCCGTATCGGATTCGGCGGGCGAGCCAGCCTATTAGGATGGCGGCACCCAGGGGGGTAATGATTGCCGCCGGAATGACGAATGACAAGAGCCGGGTCACTCCGATGCCGGTAATCGCGGCGCCAAGCGGCGTGGCCAGGACGGCGGCCAATATGGCGCGCGACTGGGAATCACGAATCCTTCGAAGCAGGACGAACAATCCAACGGCAGCGAAAGGTGCGGCCCATATCCAGATGTGGCCGTACCCCTTCATCACGTGGCGAGGGAGATCGGCGTCGTTTGGGATGAACCAGTATCCGGGGTTGAGAGCGAAGACGTAGTTGTGCGCAAGTGTGGCCAGCTTCTCCTGCAGCGGGATGTCCTGCGCCAAGTAGGAGTCGAGCTGGCGGAGATGTGCCAGGGTCTCTCCGGGGTGTTGGATCTGAAAGCGGACATAGGGCAGGGCCAGCACAGCAGCCAGTATCAGACCGCGAGCCAGCGTGCCTCGATTCTGCCAGTGGTACCGGAGGTCCGAGAGCAGAAGCAGGACGGCGGTGCCCAGGAGCACAGGTTGGCCGGCGCTGTAGCTGTAGGAAGCCAGTGCGGCGCAGACCAGGCTTGCATAGAGGTAGCGAGGAGATCGGGTCCGGTACAGGAGATAGAAGTAGATGAAGCACGCAAAGAACGAGGCCATCATGGTGGTCTCGAAGGCTGTGCGCGAGTGCAGAAACCAGACCGGCGTGAGGGACAGAGCGAACACGCCGAGCCACCAGAAACGGACCCGGAAGATGTCTCTCAGGATGAGACCGATGGCGGCCGCACCGGGAAGCGTGAGCAGTGCTGCCACTGCCCGGGTGACGAAAATCGACTTGCCGAATAGAAGGTAGGGGAGCAGCTGAGCATAGACTGAGAGGCTGAGATTGAACTGGTAAACGTTATAGAAATAGGTTGGGAGGAGGGTGTGGAACGGGTCGCGCAGTCCGTCCCGGACCAGGTCAGCCGCAAGCAGGGTTTGGTTCGCCTCGTCTGTGAAGAAGTAGATTGGAAAGTCCGGCAGACGGATCAGGCGGATGGCGATGTAAACAATCAAGGCGAGGGCGAAAAGCACCAAGTCTAGGCTGAGACCATTGACTCTCCACCATGAGGCAAATCCGCGCAACGGCTCTGGCCAGCGCTCCGCGTCACCTATGCGTGAGCCGAATGCCCGGAGTCTGGCCATCCAGCCGGCCACAAGGGGGCAGCGCTTGCTAACAACCCGTTGCGCGGCCGGCACGCCCTGGACTTCGGGGGTTCACGTCTTGTCAAGTGGTGGACTTTGTGTGCTTCCACATTGGCGACAGG
>CAYQUY010000162.1:0-6099 GCA_964420755.1 uncultured Anaerolineaceae bacterium | reverse complement strand
GTACCTGATCGTGGCCAACGGCGTCAACGTGCGCGAGGTCAGCCGAAGTGTTCAGGCGTTGGTCGCCAGAGCGATCGAGGACATGACGGGCATGCCGGTCGCCCGCGTCGACATTCACGTTGAGGATATCGACTTCGCGGCGTCGGCCTGAGCCGGCCGGGCAGAAGGCATGAAGCGCGAACGGCGGCGAGCCCGAAACCTTGCCCTCCAGGCCCTGTATGAGGTCGACTGCGTCGGCCACCCACCGAAGCAGGTGGTAGCACGGCACATCCAGGAGAACCCGACGCTCGGAGAGGACGCCGCCGATTTCCTCGAACGCAGCGTGATGGGTACCCTCGACCTGATCCCGTCCTTCGATCGCTTGATCGCCGAGTGCGCACCGGAATGGCCTGTCGAGCAGCTGGCCGTCGTCGACCGGAATATCCTCCGGCTGGCGCTGTGGGAGTTCGCCGTCTCAGATGAGACGCCGCTGAAGGTCGCCATCAACGAGGCGGTGGAACTGGCCAAGCGCTTCGGTTCCGACAGTGCCCCCCGCTTCATCAACGGCGTGCTTGGCACATTGGCGGAACGGGAGTCCGAGATTCGCCGCCAGCTTCAGTTGGTGAGGTAGGGGTGTAACGAGAAGGCCCTGCTTCCCGGAAGGAATCCCCAGGCGGACGGTTCGCCTCTCCGGGCAGGGCGACTCTTCTTCAAATCGCTGGCCATCCTGGACCTATGGAATTCCTTGGTATCGGACCGCTCGAGCTTGTCTTCATCCTGATCATCGCCTTGATCGTCATCGGACCGCGGGATATGGCCAAGACTGCCCGAGCCGCAGGGCGGTTCCTCAACCGGCTCTACAAGTCCGAGGGCTGGCGCACCCTACTGGAAGCCTCCCGCAGTCTGCGCGGCTTGCCCAACCGGCTGGCGCGGGAAGCGGAGAAAGACGAGTTCAAGGAACTGCGGGAGTTGAAGAAGGAGATGACGCAGGCCGGGGTGGCGCTGACAAAGGACATCAAGGCCATGGAGGACGAAGTCAAGGCCTCGATCACGCCTCCAGCGCAATCGGCAAGCCCGGCCCCAGCTCCGACCCCTACCCCACTGCAAGAGCCGGGCTCTGGCACGGAGGCTCCCAAAGGCTAGATGATCCGACGAGCGATCGACGCCGTCTGGCGCCTGGTGACGGCCCCCATCCGATTCATCGCCCGGCCTTTCCTGCGCATCCGCGAAGCCCTGAGCCTCGAACCGGAGGACGCACCTGCAACGGAGGCCTTTGCCCGCACGCTGGCGAACCCTTCGCTGCTGCTGGAGCACCTGGAGGCCCTCCGAGGGCATCTCCTGCGCTCTCTGGCAGCGCTCGTTGTGACCACGGCGGTGAGCTTCGCCATCGCCAGCCGAATCCTCGACTTCCTTGCGGCGCCAGTCGGCGGGATCAGTGTGCTGCGGTCGATCGAGGTGACCGAGTCGGTCAGCGCGTTCATGCGCGTCTCGCTCCTGTCGGGTTTCGTGCTGGCCTTCCCCTACATCCTCTTGGAACTCTTTCTCTTCGTGGCCCCCGGGCTCAAGCGGCGGGAACGATTCCTCGTGCTTACGACGATCCCCGCCGCCTTCGCGCTCTTCATCGCCGGTATCGCCTTCGCCTACTACGTCATGCTCCCGGTGGCCCTGCCCTTCCTGATGCACTTCATGGGCATCACCACTGTTCCCCGGCCCGCCAACTACGTCCGCTTCGTGACGGGACTGCTCTTCTGGATCGGGGTCTCCTTCCAGTTCCCCCTAATCGTCTACGCCCTGGCCTCAATAGGGATCCTCAAGGCCAAGCTGCTGACGGATGGCTGGCGCATCGCCGTTGTCGCGATCGCGGTCGCGGCCGCGGCCATCACGCCCACCACGGACCCGGTCAACATGGGGCTGCTGATGGCCCCCATGATCGGCCTCTACTTCATCAGCATTCTTCTGGCCAAGCTCGCCGAGCAGGGTCGGAAACGACGAGCGGAGACCGAAGAGAGCCAGGCCTAGCCTCAATCCCCAGCGGAGACACCGCCAGGCTCGGACCCTCTCCGTCACTTCAACCTCACGCCGGAAACGAAGCTTCCCGGGCCCGAGCTCCCGGGAAGCAGCCCGCCTCGACGCGTCCCGTTGTCCAGGCAGTGCCATCGCACCTGAGAAGGGGCAAATGACTACCGGAACGGCCGACGAGAGTGCCGCGGCATCTCCCGTGAGGCCGAGGGACGGCCCTTGAGGTCGACGACCTCGCACACCTCGACCGGCTGTTCCTTGCCCTCGACTCGGATCGGGTGCGCCTCCCGTAACTCCACCCACTGCCGGACACGATCCGCCAGCGCCCGGGAGACGAGGATCTGCCCCGGACCCGCGCTCTCCTGCAGGCGCTTGGCTGTGTTGACGCTGTCGCCAATGGCCGTGTAGTCCAGGCGCTTCTGGGTGCCGATCAACCCCAACAGGGCCTCACCGCAATGGATGCCGACGCCGAAGGAAAGCCTGAACTGCGGTTCCAGCGACTGGTGAAGTCGGTAGACCGCCGACCGTATGGCCAGAGCCGCCCGCACCGCGCGCAGAGGATGGTCGGATTGGACGATGGGTGCGTTGAACCAGGCCATCACGGCATCGCCCAGGAACTTGTCAATGGTGCCTTCTTCGGTCAGGATCGCATCCGCCGCCGCCGCCAGGTACTGGTTGAGCACGCTGACGAGCGTCTCCGGGTCATTGACCTCGCTGAACGAAGTGAACCGGCGGATGTCGGCGAAGAGGGTGCTGATGACCGCCCGCGTGCCCCCGAGTTGCAGGCTGTCTGGATCGAGCTGGTCAATCACAGCCGGCGAAACCATGCGCTCGAACAGGCGGCGCTGGGCCTCGAGACGCCGCTTCTCCGTCAGGTCGTCGATGACGATGGCCACGCCCCGGGTCGTATCTTCCACATCCTTCAAAGGCGTGATGCTCAGGCTCAGGTCCGCCGACCCTCTCTTGGGCAGGACGGGGTGAGCCTCGAGGCCGATGTACTTCTTGTCAGACTGCTTGACCTCGGCCACCCGCGCGGGCAAGGTCGGGTCGAAGGATTGCAGAAGATCGGTCAGCGGGGCCCCCAGAAGCTCGCCCCGCGGCCTGGCCAGAATGACCTCCGTGGCCTGATTGCACAGGGTGATCAGGTCTGAGACGTCGGCCGTGATCACGCCGCTGGCAATCGAGGCGAACACGTTCTCCATCAGGTTCTTCAGCTGGGTGACTTCGTCGAGGGCGCGGCGCACCGAGGCGAAGAGACGGGCATTCTCCAGCGCCACCGCGGCCTGGTTGGCCAAGGGGGTGAGAAGGGCTTTCTCCCTCTCGGTGAACAGGCCCTCGAGGACACGGTTGTCGGCATAGATGACACCCGTGAGCTCACCCTTGACCTTCAGCGGGACACAAAGGATCGAACGCAGGTTGTAGGTCATGACGCTCGCCTGCCGGTCAAACCTTGGATCGGCACGGGCGTTGGTCGTCAGGATTGCCTCGCCCTCGGTCAATACCCTTTCCACGACCGTCCGGCTGAACTCCGCCTCTTTCGGATCCAGGGACTCCCTTTCCCAGTTCCTGGCGGCAAGCATATCCATTCCACCCTGGTCATTGCGGAGCATCAGGAAGGCCCTCTGCGCCCCCGTCAGGCGGGTGATCGTGTCCATCACTTCGTTGAGGACGGTCGTCAGATCGAGGGAGGAATTGACCACCTGGCCGATTTCCGCCAGAGCCCGCAGGTTGCGTCTCTCCGTCTCGCTTTCCTCGACCAACCCCTTCAGGGCACCAAGGGTGCTGCTCATCTCCCGCAGGCTCTCGAGCACGCCCGGCGGGAACAAAGCCGCGTTCACACCCAGTCGGACCCGTAGGTTGGCCAACTGGGCGCGCGCCTCCTCGGCTATGCGGCTCAGGCGGTTGAGATGATGTTCGATTGTCGGTCGCGTCGTGGGTTCATTCAAGGGATTCACCTGACAGTTTGTGGCCCAAGCCATATCGGCCTTCCCGCCCGGCGCCTTCAGGGGCGCTACGCGGGACAGTGGTCAGCATAGACTGGGCCGATGGACAGGCTGTCGCAGAATGGCCAGTTAACGCTCAAAGATACCACGTCCCGAGCCTTCCGCGCGAACGCCGCGGCAGCCAACCCCGAACGCCAGGTGGCGCGTCTGGATCAGGGATGCTGCTCTACCCGCGGGGCCGGCCGCCGGGTCATCTCCTGGAAAGGCTCGAGTGCCCGCTTGAGCCATGCAATCCAGATCTGCATCCGCAGGCTGGCCCAGGCGCCGCGCACGGCCGCTTCGTCTGCGACCAGGCCGCCAAACCGCTCGCCCGCGTATTCATGCACGATGGTCCAGGCGGCTTCCCGTGCCGCGGGCATCCTGCCGGCAAGTGCCTCGGCCCGCTCAAAAGGAGTCTGAGCTGTGGCGAGCGGGATGGCCAGCCTGGCCAGCCAGAGGCACAACCGCAGGTAGGTCTGATCGGTCGGCGACGACGGGCGCGGCCGCGGCCGGTCCCACGTCAGGGGTGGCCGGACCCCTAGCTTGCGGAGTCGCTAGGCGAAGCTGCCGAGAACCACCGCCTGCCAGAACGGGTCCACCCACATCCGCACTCCCGTCCCAGCCAACAGGACGACGGCCAGGCCAAGCGCTGCCCAGGTGACGTACTCTGGGAGACGAGAGGCGGAGGCCCCGCTGACTTCCGTTGCACCCTGCGGCTCCTGCCACCTGAAGAATTCCTCCTCAAACCGATCTTCGGGGAAACCTCCGGCGGACTCCGGCCCGGCCCCTTGTTCGGCGCCCGGGCCGGTCTCGCTCGAGGCGGCTGCCTCCAAGCGGATGATGGGTGCCATCGAGGATGTCGGCTCGAACTCGATCCATCCATAGCCAGGGAAGAACACCTCAGGCCAGGCATGGGCATCCCCGCCGCGCACCTCGTACAGCCCTTCACTGGCGCGGTACGTGCCGCTGGCGTAGCCAACCGCCATGCGCGCTGGGATCCCCAGCGAGCGCAGCAGAACGACCTCGGCGCTGGCATAGTAGGTGCAGAAGCCGGTCCGGTAGTCGAAGAGGAACCAGTCGATGGGGTCAGCATCCTGGGGAGGAGGATCGGTCACCCGGCGATAGACGATGTTCGTCCGCAGCCAACGCGTGATTGCACTCGCCTGGTCGTAGGGGGTTTCATAACCGCCGGCAATCTGCTGCGCCAGGGCACGCACGCGCCCGGGCAGCGCAGCAGGAAGTTGCAGGTAGAGATCGGTCACCCATGAGGGGTAGCCCGTCCCCGCCATCCGTAACTGATCCGTGGTTGGCAGCGCCACGGAACCCCTCGCCCGATAGGTCTCCCCTTCCATAACAACGGTATCGGCGTTGAAGATGGACGCGTCCAGCTGGCCAGCCTCGTCGAATTGCACGGTGACCACCGCCATCCGATTCACCCACGTCGGTTGGCTGGGAAGGTAGAGGGCACTCAGCGCCGGGAGGCGCGGGACGAAAGTGAACTCAACCTCCCGCCTGGCAGCATAGGCCGGCGCACGAAGGCCCCCTTCCTCGGGATCGAACGGGATCCGCTCGGTCAGCGTGGAGGACCATTGGCCGTTCTCGTAGAAATCGTAGGTCCGGGAACGCCAGTAGTAGGGCGCCTCACCCTCGGCGGTTTTCTCCGGGATGACGTTCATGACCAGGGTGTCCGCCGGCTCCGCTCCCGCCTCGAGGCTCAGGCTGGTCCCATAGAAATCGCTCACCCGTACCAGCGGGCTGCGCAGCTCGCCGAAGGCGTCCCCGAGACGATCCCGGAGCTCCGACCAGGGGCGGGAGACTTGCGTCCAAAGAAGGGAAGCCGTGGCTGACTGGGCGAAAGCGGGCCCTCCCCAGGCGAGGATCACCAGCACCAGAGCCACGGCCATGCCCACAGGAGTGATGGCCCCCAGGACATTCGGCGGCACCTGGGCCCACATCGACCGCCAATGAGCCCAACGACGCAAGAGGTGCAGGCGGAGCGCCAGAAGCAGCGTGAGAAGCACATACAGAGCCAGGTACCAGTTAAGCGATGCCCTGCCAACATAGTAGAAGACATTGACCAGTAGAGCCACGCCCGCTGGCAGCACAGCCCCCCACAGCC
>CAYQUY010000161.1:0-6136 GCA_964420755.1 uncultured Anaerolineaceae bacterium | reverse complement strand
GGCGCGAGCCGGTGCTCCCGCACCACGCGCACGTGCTGCGTGGCGATCAACGCCAAGCAGGCCTCTTCCACGCGAAAGCGAAGCTCGTTGATGGCAGCGTCCCCGACGATGACCTGCTGTGCCAGGACGCGGTCATACTGGGTCAGGCTCTGGACCGACCGATCGATAGCCTGGTCCACCAGGCTTCCCATGCGCAGGATATCGTCACAGGCCTGGGAGAACTCCCGGTCGTACACAGTCTTCTTCAGCTTGACCATAGCCGCCTCCCTCACCCCGCTCCGTCAGCCGTGCCGGCCCGTAATGTAGGCCTCGGTCAGCGGATTCACGGGCCGGGTGAAGACCTTGCCCGTCTCACCATACTCGACCAGCTCGCCCAGCCAGAACAAGCCGGTCTTGTCGGAGGTCCGCGCCGCCTGTTGCATGTTGTGGGTCACGATGACGATGGTGTAGCGTTCCTTGAGCTCCCGCATCAGTTCTTCGATCCGCAGCGTGGCAATCGGGTCAAGCGCCGAGCAGGGCTCATCCATCAGAATCACTTCGGGCTCGACGGCCAGGACCCGGGCAATGCACAGCCGCTGCTGCTCTCCCAGTGAGAGCTCGAATGCCTCGCCCCTCAGGTCGCCCTTGACCACATCCCATAGCGCCGCCCTCTTTAGCGACTCCTCGACACGGTCCTTGAGCCACGCCCGGTCGGTCGCCAGACCAAGCACCCTCGGCCCAAAGGCGACGTTGTCGAAGACCGACTTGGGGAAGGGATTCGGCTTCTGGAAGACCATCCCCACCCGCCGACGCAGGTCGGCGACGTCCATGCCGGGCGCGTTGACGTCCGTCCCGTCGAGCAGGACCTGGCCCTCAAGTCGGGCTCCGACGATGCCGTCGTTCATCCGATTCAGGCAGCGCAGGAAGGTTGACTTGCCGCAGCCCGAGGGCCCGATCAGGGCCGTGATCTGGTTGGGGTAGATGTCGAGCGACACGCCCTTCAGGGCGCGCACCGAATCGTAGTAGAAGTCCACATTGCGGACCTCAAACTTGGGCCGGCCAGCTTCCGACATCATCACCCGCATTCTACACCAGCCTGCCCACAAGGCGCCTCGCCGCGACTCCTGGAAACCACGGACCGGCAGCATTGCGCCGGCTGCGCAGCTAGCCTCTGAGCAACTCCCGTCACCTGCGGCCAGGCTTGGCTTGAGTCGACACGGCCAGGAGGCTATAATCCTCCCTGTGCGCCACCAGCCCCCTGTTCTGCTGACCCTCCTGCTTGCCGTCCTGATTCTGCCAGGCTGCTCCGGTGCACCTTCGGGCGGCCAGGGCCAAGCCGGGTCCGCCTCAGCGATGATCAGCAACAAGGGCTCGGATACGCTGGTCAACCTGGCGCTGGCCTGGGCTGAGGCCTACCATGCCGTCCACCCTGAGGTCAACATCTCGGTGACAGGGGGTGGCACGGGCACAGGCATCGCGGCGCTGATCAACGGCACCGTCGATATCGCCAACGCCTCCCGGGCCCTCAAGCCCGAGGAGAGAGAAGAGGCCATAGCCAACGGCGTCGACCCCGTGGAGTTCGTTGTCGCCCGTGACGCCATCGCCATCGTCGTCAACCCTGAGAACCCCATTGAGCTACTGACGATCGACCAGCTTTCCGATATCTACAGCGGTCGGATCGGTAACTGGTCTGAGGTCGGCGGCGAGGACCGGCCGATCGTGCGCCTCTCTCGGGAGGTCAACTCCGGCACGCATGTCTTCTTCCTGGAACAAGTCGTCCGCCGGGGGGACGCCAACGATCACACCCTGCTCACGCCGGAGACGCTGCTTCTGCCGTCCTCGGAGGGGATCGGCGCCGAGATTCGCCAGAACCCCAACGCCATCGGGTACGACGGCCTGGGGTACGTCACGAGCGACATGAAAGTGGTGGCCGTCGCCCGGGACGCGGCCGGACCGTTCGTCCTGCCCTCGGCGGAGACGGTGGCCTCCGGGGCCTATCCCATCGCCCGCGATCTGTACATGTACACAAACGGCCAGCCCAGCCCTGTTCTGGCCGCCTATCTGGCCTGGATCCTCAGCCCAGAGGGGCAAGCGATCGTCTCAAGCCTCAGCTTTGTGCCGCTGTACCCCTGAGGATCGGATGCCGCAGCGGAGTTGGAGTGAGTTCGTCGTCACACGCCTGATCCGGGTAGCGGGCTACTCGGCCATCCTGTTCATCGCGTTGATCTTCTTCTTCCTGCTTCGGGAAGGCGCCCCGACTCTCTTCG
Organism: uncultured Anaerolineaceae bacterium; assembly: GCA_964420755.1. Lineage (GTDB taxonomy): Bacteria > Chloroflexota > Anaerolineae > Anaerolineales > E44-bin32 > DATEAV01. Next base: position 3,890 of record CAYQUY010000161.1, on the reverse strand, counting down.
AGGTCCCCCTGACTGACCTCCTGGGCGCCCGCTGGTACCCGATCGAAGGATACTACGGGCTCCTGCCCCTGATCGGCGGCTCCGTGCTCGTCACGCTGGGGGCAGCCCTGATTGCGGTTCCGTTCGGGTTGGGCACTGCGGTCTACATGTCGGAGATTGCCCCTCGCTGGCTTCGGGAGGTCCTCAAGCCGCTGGTCGAGCTCCTGGCCGGGCTGCCGTCAGTGCTGCTGGGTTTTCTAGGGATTCTCGTCCTGGTGCCCCTGGTGCGCACGACGCTGGGCCTGCCCACCGGCCTGACCGCCTTCACCGGCTCGCTCCTGCTGGCGGGCATTTCGCTGCCCACCATTGTCAGTGTGGCCGAGGATGCGCTAGACGCCGTGCCCCGTTCGTATCGCGAGGCCGGCATCGCCCTGGGCGCCACGCAGTGGCAGACCATCTGGCACGTCACTTTCCCCGCCGCCCACTCCGGCGTGCTGACCGCCATCATGCTCGGCCTGGGCCGGGCCATCGGGGAGACGATGGCCGTGATGATGGTGACGGGGAACGCGCCCGTCGTTCCCACCGGCCTGGGCGCTCTGTTTCGCCCAGCCCGGACCATGACGGCAACCATAGCCGCCGAGATGGGCGAGGTCGCCAACGGCAGCACCTACTACCACACGCTGTTCATGATCGGTATCGTCTTGTTTCTGATCTCGCTCGTCGTGAATCTGGTTGCCTCCAGCGTCCTCTTCCGTCAGCGCAAGCGCGCGGAGAGGATCCTGTCCTAGCGGGGGAAGGGCTCCTGAAATCGCAGGTTCTGTGGGGGACCCGATGACACGCGCGGAGGAAGAGCCGGTGATCACTCAACGATGTGATCGAGCCGCCGACGGCAAGACGCCGGAGCCAGGGGCTCGGCTGCCCCGCAACGGCTCGCCCCGCCGGGGACTGCGGGGCGAGCGGGAGGTGCACCCGGGCGACTGGCTTCGCCAGGCGAGGCGGGCGGCAGCCCATATCAAGGGAGACAGCGCTGGTGCGTCCCGGGATCAACGTTACATCGAGGGGAACGTCGACGTGAGGACCAAGGCTGTCGGATGCCTCCCTGCCGGCCACGATGGGCAGCGACAGGCCGATCCGGGAGGCCCTGACCGTGCGGTTGGCCTCCGGTCAAGCTTCGGCGCCTGCAGCTTTATGGGCGAGCACCGTGAACGGGCCACAGCGCTTCCGCTCTGGAAAGGATAGGGCAATCCGTGGAATCGGCTCGGTCCGCGACTAGGAAACGACGCAACTGGGTCAAGCGCCTCGGCTACAGCGGGCTGACGCTCGTGGCGCTAGCCACGGCCGCGCCGATCGTTCTCATCCTGGGCTACGTGGCCTGGCGGGGAGCGCCGGCGATCTCGTGGGAGTTCCTGAGCGGCATGCCCCGCGAGGGCATGCGGGCAGGCGGCATCTTGCCGGCCATCGTTGGGACCTTCTGGCTGACGGTGGGCACCGCTGTGGTCGCCGTCCCTCTTGGCGTGGGCGCAGCCATCTACCTGGCCGAGTATGCCCCCGACAGCCGATGGACCCGAGCCATCCGCCTCGCCATCATCAACCTGGCAGGTATCCCCTCGGTCGTCTACGGCCTCTTCGGCCTCGGCCTCTTCGTCCTCTTCCTCCGATTCGGGACCAGCCTGCTGGCCGGCTCCCTGACACTGGCCATCATGACCTTGCCTGTGATCATCACCACGACCGAGGAAGCGCTGCGGGCGGTGCCGCATAGCTTCCGCGTCGTCAGCATCTCCCTGGGGGGCTCCTTGTGGCAGACGATCCGCCGGGTTGTCTTGCCCCAGGCGCTCCCCGGGATCATGACCGGCGTGATTCTGGGCCTGGAGCGCGCCGCTGGCGAGACGGCCCCGATCCTTTTCACCGCGGCCGCGTTCTTCCTGCCGCGCCTCCCTTCCTCACCTTTCGACGCCAGCATGGCCCTCCCCTACCACCTGTTCGTCATCTCCACCCAGGTCCCGGGGATGCCTGTCCGGGTGCAGTATGGCACAGCCCTCGTCTTGCTGGTCTATGTCCTGGCGATGAATATCGTTGCCACCCTGATCCGGTCACGCGCCCGCGCCCGGAGGCAGTGGTGAGCGGCCGTTACCCAACCCTATCTACGGGAGGGCGAGATGCCCGATCCGCGTCTTGAGAAGCTTGGCGACCTCCTCGTCAACTACTCCGTCGACCTCAAGCCCGGCCAGCGTCTCTTCGTCTTGACCACCCCGCTGGGCGCCCCGCTGGCGGGGGAGGTCTACCGCCATGCTTTGCTGGCTGGCGGCCATCCGGAGGTCGTGATGCGCCCGGAGGAGGCCCGAGAGCTGATGCTCCGCCTCGGCAACGAGGAGCAGCTCGCCGACGTCCCGCCCCTCGCCCGGTTGGTCTACGAAACTTACGAGGCCATCATCCACATCGAAGCGCCCACCAACACCCGGGCGCTGACCGGGAGCGACCCGAAACGGCTAGCCGTCATGGGCAAGGCCGTCGCGCCTCTTGCTGAGCGGCTCAACGAGCGCACCGCCCGGGGAGAGCTTCATTGGTCGGTTGTGCAGTACGCCACGCAGGCCAGCGCCCAGGATGCTAGCATGAGCCTAGGGGAATACGAGGACTTTGTCTACAAGGCCTGCCTGGTGGATCAGGCCGATCCGGTTGGGCTTTGGTCAGCCGAGGGTGCCCGGCAGAAGAAGCTGGTCGCCTACTTCCAGGGCAAGAAGGACGTTCACCTCAAAGGACCCTACGCCGACCTGCGGTTATCGATCGCCGGTCGGTCGTTCATCCTCTCCGATGGCCACTTCAACCTGCCCGACGGGGAGGTCTTCACCTCGCCGGTGGAGGACTCGGCCGAAGGTTGGATCCGCTTCAGCTACCCCCTCATCTACGGTGGCCGGGAGGTGATCGACGTCGTGCTTCGCCTTGAGAAGGGTCGGATCGTCCAGGAGAAGGCCGCCAAAGGCCAGGAGATGCTCAGCGCGATGCTGGATACGGACGCAGGCTCGCGCTACCTCGGCGAGTGGGGCATCGGCACAAACTACGCCATCCAGCAGCTCACCCGAAACATGCTCTTCGACGAGAAGATCGGCGGCACGATTCACATGGCCGTCGGCTTCGGCTTTCCCGAGGCGGGGAGCGTCAACAAGTCCGGGATCCACTGGGACATGCTGTGCGACATGCGTCAGGGGGAGATCACCGTGGACGGCGAGGTCATCTACCGCGACGGCAACTTCATCCTCTGAGGGCCGGATCACTCTGGGCGGTTGAAGCGGATGGACAAGATCGTCGTCGAGAACCTGTTCCTTGCCTACTCGGATGGCACCGAGTCATTGCGGGGCGTCAGCCTCCGGATTCCGGCCAACGCCATCACCGTCCTCTTCGGCCCCGCCGGAGGTGGCAAGTCCACGCTGCTCCGCACGCTGAATCGCCTCAACGACCTGGCGGACGTGGTCACCCTCTCCGGCCACGTCTGGATTGACGGGCAGGACATCCTGGCCCCGGAGACCGACACGGTCGCCCTGCGCCGTCGAGTGGGCATGGTCTTCGCCCGCCCGGTCGTCCTGCCCATGACCATCCGCCAGAACATGACCTACGGGTTGGAGCTTGCCGGCGAGCGTAACCGAGAGCGCCTGAACCAAGCCGTCGAAAGGGGCCTGCAGGCGTCCGCGCTGTGGGAGGAAGTCAAGGACCGGCTGGACGAGCCGGCCATCACCCTCTCGGGCGGACAGCAGCAGCGGCTCTGCCTGGCCCGCGTCCTGGCCCTCGAACCTGAGATCATCCTGCTCGATGAGCCGACTTCCGGCCTCGATCCCATCTCGACCGGCAAGGTTGAGGCATCCTTGCAGGAGTTGAAGGAGCGCTACACGATCGTCCTCGTACCGCACTCCGTCCAGCAG